>JASLBJ010000126.1 GCA_030146725.1 Sphingomicrobium sp.
CCATCCGGCCGCTCGGCGATCGTCGGACTGGCCGGGGATGACCCTGAGCTTGCCCCCCTGTTCGGCCACCCGCGCGGCCCCGAACGGATCGTCGCCGGCGAACCGACCGCGGAAGCCGCTGCAGTCCCGAGCTGGCTGCGGCCTGAGCTTTCGCCGCTGGTCGGCGCCGAAGAGTGGCCGGCGCTGCTCGACCGCGCTCCGGTTGACCTGCGCGCCAACATCGCCCGCATTGCGCGCGACGAGCTCGGCGCTCGACTGCCCGGCAGTGAGCCGACCCCCATTAGCCTTTGGGGCCTGCGCCTGCCGCCGGACAGCCGGATCGACGATCGACCAGAGTTCGCGGACGGCCTGTTCGAGGTCCAGGACGAAGGCAGCCAGCTGATCGCGCTCGCCTGCGCACCGCAGCCCGGCGAGCGCATCGTCGACCTGTGCGCCGGTGCCGGCGGCAAGGCGCTTGCGCTGGCCGCCGCCGAGCCCGCCGCGACCATCCTCGCCACGGACACCAACCGGGACCGCCTGTCACGCCTTGCACCGCGGGCCGAGCGGGCAGGGGCCCGCATTACCTCGCAGCTGATCGACGGCGGCCGCGAGCTTGACCAGCTTGCCGCATGGCGCGGCACCGCCGACCTCGTCCTGGTCGATGCGCCCTGTTCGGGCAGCGGCACGTGGCGGCGCAATCCGGAAAGCCGCTGGCGCCTGACCGGCCAACGCCTCAACCGGCTGGTGGACGTGCAGGCGCGGCTGCTCGACATCGCATCCGAGCTGGTCCGTCCAGGCGGTCGGATCGTCTATGCGGTATGCTCTCTGCTGCGGCGCGAAGGTGCCGATCAGGCAAGCGATTTCCTCGCCCGCCGTTCATCGTGGGTTGCACAGGAAACAGCTATCGACGCCGGGCGTTTGGATGGGGTTGGCCGGCTGGTGACTCCCGGCCACGATCGCACCGACGGGTTTTTTATCGCCCGGCTGGCGCGGCCGTGTTAGAGCGGTGCAAGGTGGAGAATAAGATGCGTCTGATGCACCGTGTTGCGCTTGCCGCTGTTGCCGGACTGACCCTCACAGCGCCAGTGTCTGGCCAGCGCCCCGATGACCAGATTGCGGCCCGCTCGATCGAGCTTCAGCGCCAGGGCGAGGCCCTGCTCGGAGCCGGCAAGTTCGTCGAAGCCGCCGATCTGCTCGAGACCTCGCTTGCCGCCGACCCGCGCAATCGCTCGGCGTTCGTGGTGCTGGCGAAGGTTGCGCAGCGCCAGAAGCTGTTCGGCAAGGCGATCCGCCTGACCAACAAGGCTCTGCAGCTCGAGCCGGCCGACCGCGACGCGCTTGCCGTCCAGGGCGAGGCGATGGTCGAACTGGGCGCGCTTCCGCGGGCTCGCGAAAATCTCGTGAAGTTGCAGAAACTCTGTTCCGGCGGTTGCCCGCAGGTGGCGTCGCTATCGACGGCGATCAATCGTGGACCGACGGTTGCAGCCGTGCGCACGCCGGCTACTCCAAAGGTCAATTAACCGAGGACCCGCGCAAGCTCGACGAATTCGTCGACGCTGAGCGTTTCCGCGCGCCGCTCCGAATCGATCCCCAGCTGTCCCAGCGCCTCGACCGCGCCGGGCACCAGCTTGAGGCTCGAGCGCAGCATCTTGCGCCGCTGCCCGAACGCCGCTTCGGTAATTTGCTCGAGCCGCTCAAGCCGAACGCCGTCGGGCATCGCCCTGGGCTCCAGCCGCACCACCGCCGACATCACCTTGGGCGGGGGGACGAATGCCAGGCGATTGACGGACATGGCGATGCCTGGCGAAGCGCGCCATTGTGCCGCGACCGACAGGCGGCCGTAAGCGTCGCTGCCCGCGGGAGCGACGATGCGCTCGGCAACCTCCTTCTGGAACATCAGGGTCAATGATCGCCACCAGGGCGGCCAGGCTGCGCCGAGCCAGCGCAGCAGTAGCGCCGTCCCGATATTGTAGGGCAAATTGGCGACGACATGCGCGCCTTCGCCAACCTCGGCGACTTCGTCGATCTTGAGCGCATCGCCTTCGATCACTCTCAGCTGGCGTGGATAATCGGCTTCCAGTTCGGCCAGCACGGGCAGGCAGCGCCGGTCTCGCTCGACTGCGACGACGCGCGCGCCGGCCTCGAGCAGCGCCCGCGTCAGGCCACCGGGTCCCGGTCCCACCTCGAGGACAGTCTGCCCTGCAAGCGGCCCGGGCAAGGCGGCAATGCGGGCCAGCAACTGGCGATCGAGGATGAAGTTCTGCCCCAGCGCCTTGCTCGCCTGAAGCTCGTGGCGGGCGATCACCGAGCGCAGCGGCTCGGGCGGCTCGCTCACCCAGCCGTTGCGCGGTTGGCCGCGCACTCCGCCGCCATGCGGATCGCATAAGCCATGGCACGGGGGTCGGCGCGGTCCTGGCCGGCAATGTCGAACGCCGTACCGTGATCGGGTGCCGTGCGCACCAGCGGCAAGCCAAGCGTGACATTGACTCCCTCGTCGAAGTGCAGGGCCTTGAGCGGGATCAAAGCCTGGTCGTGGTACATGCACAGCGCCGCATCGTAGCGGGCGCGGGCCTGGACATGGAACATCGTGTCGGCCGGGTGCGGGCCGGTCACCTGCCACCCTTCGGCCACCAGCGCGGCGATCGCCGGAGCGATGATGTCGATTTCCTCGCGGCCAAGTGCGCCACCTTCGCCCGCGTGCGGGTTGAGCCCCGACACGGCAAGCCTCGGCTCGGCGATGCCGAACAGCCGCTGGAGCCCCCGAAGCGTGGTCCGGCCGCGCGATTCGATCAGCGCCGAGGTGAGGGCGCCCGGCACCTTGGCGAAGGCCAAATGGGTCGTCACGGGGACGGTGCGCAGCGTCGGTCCGCACATCAGCATCGCGACATTGCCTGGAGCGATGCCGCAACGCTCGGCGACGAACTCGGTCTGGCCCGGATGGGTGAAGCCGATGCCGTAGAGCTGCTCCTTCGCAACCGGCCCGGTGACCACGGCAGAGGCTGAACCGGATCGCGCAAGACCGACGGCAAGCTCGAGGCAGTCGAGCGAGCAATGCGCGCCCGCGACGCTCGGCTGGCCGGCTGTCGTCGCCTGAGCGGAGGGCAGCTGGATCAGCGGCAGTCCGACCTCGAACGCCGCATCGACCTCGCGAGGATCGTCGATCGTCACGATCGGACCATCCCAAATACCCGCAAGCGCACGCGGGTCGCCGATCGCCACGAACGGCGGAAGGCCGAAGCGAGCGCGGTTGTCCCAACATTTGGTAATGACTTCGGGCCCGATGCCCGAAGGATCGCCAAGCGAGACCGCCAACGGCGACAAGGGACGAGGCAGCGGTGACAAGGAACGAGACGCCATCGCGCCGCCGCTTAGCGGAATTCGATCACCGCATCACGCCGCAAGTCGCGCAGATAGCGGCGCGAGCGAAGATTGACCCGCTCCTCGTTAAGCTGCGCATAGACCGTGTCGAACGTCGGCTCGGTCGGATCGACCTCGTCGCGGCCACAAATGACCAGCACCCGGACGCCTTCCTCGATCGAACCGAACGGCTGCGTCGCCTGGCCGACCTGCATCGGCAGCATCAGCTGCTGGAGCGCCGGGGGAAGGTCGCGCAGCTTGACCTGGTCGCTCTGGACAAGCTCGGCGTTGAAGTCCGCGGCAATCTTGTCAGCGCCGCCGCAGCCGCCAACATTTCGCGCGGCGTCGGCGAAGCGGGCCACGGTCGGCTCGACCTGGGCGCGAGTGGTGCCCTTTGGAAAGGCGATCGACACCTGCTTGAGGCTGAGCACCGCATTACGCGGGTCGGCGGTAAGGATCTTGCGCGTGTCCTGGACTGCGAGGATCGACACGCCCCCGGAGACCGGGATCGGGTTGCTGATCGTTCCCGGCTCCATCGTCCGAAGCGCGCCCGACAGCGGCTCCGGAAGCTGCTCGGCGCGAACCCAGCCGAGATCGCCGCCAACCGCCGCGGTCGATGCTTCCGAATATTGCCGAGCGTAGCCGGCGAACGACGCACCGTTGCGCAGCTGCTCGTAAATCCGCTGAGCATTGCCAAGCGTCTGCGTCTCCGTGCCGCCGGACGCCGACAGGAAGATCTCGCCGACGCGATATTCCTGGGTGCCCTTGGAGGCGTTCAGGCGGTCGAGGACGGACTTGACCTCCTCGTCGCCGACGCTGATCGAACTTTCGATCTTCGCCCGCTGGAGCCGCGTCCACGCAAGCTCGCCTTCGATCTGGCGGCGCATCGAGCGAATCGAACTGTTGTTCGCCGCAAGAAAAGCCGAGAGTTGCGCGACGGTCTGCTTGTTGCCGCTTGCCACCCGCTCGAGCGTGCGGTCGATGTCGGCAGGCTTGATCGTGATCTCTTCGGCGCGCGCGGCCTGGATCTGCAGGGATTCGTCGATCAGGTTGCGAAGCACCTGCTGCCGCACCCGCTCGAGCTCCTCGGCTTCGATTTCTCCGCCGTTCGAGATGACCAGCAGCGCAAGCCGCTGGTCCACATCGGTCTGGGTGATCACTTCGCCATTGATCATCGCGGTCGCCTTGACCACCGACGGCATCGCACTGCCGAACAGCTGCGGATTCTGCGGCAGGTTCAGCGGTGCGGTGCTGGCCGGGGCGGGCGCCGCCGTCTGCGCAAGAGCCGTTCCCGCGAGCGCAAACGCTGCGAACGCCGCGACTGCACGGGCACGTGCCGGAAAATGATCAGAACCTGCTGCCACGTCGTGATGTCCCTTGTGTTTCAAACTCTAAGTCGATCAGCGGTTTACCCGCCTCCGCTGAACGCAGGCTTAGCGGCCAACCCGTCCTGGCGGCCTAGCTCTTCCTAGCGGCCCAACCCTTCCCAGCGGCCTAGCCCTTCCTAGCGGCCCAGGCCTTCCTAGCGACCAAGCCCCTTGAGCGCGAACCGGAGTGCGAAGGTGCTGCCCTTGCGGAAGTCCCCGATCCGCTCATAGTCCCGTCGCCAGGAGACTCCAAGCTCCAGGCATTCATCCTCATAGGTCAGGCCGAGCCGATGGCGAACCGGCTGGAGGCCATCGGCCAGCGACAGCGGGTCCTCGTCGCGCCCGGTGAGGTCGAGCACCGTCGCTCCGAACAGCGACCAGTGACGGGCGAAGGCGATCCGACCGGCGAAGCGCAGCTCCTCCTTGTCGCGGAGGTCCTCGACCTCCGCACTGATGTCGCGGTTCAGTCGGAGATAGCCGATCTGGGCATAGGTCTGCTCGCTGCCGACGGTAAGGTCGACCTCGTTGCGGCGGATCGCGCTGCCGTCCTTGTCGACCCGGAAGCGGTGCGTGAGATCGATCAGCCGGCCGTAGCGCACGCGCGTTCTTCCGACATAGTCCGAGAAACGGCCGGCAAGTCCCGTCCCTTCCGGGAAGATCGTCGGCTCGCGGCTGATTCGGTAACTCTGACCGATCGTCGTCGCGATCGAAAGGTTGGGGCGGTCGAGCGACCAATCGACGCCATAGGTAACGCGCGAACTGTCCTCCCACCGATCGTAGCCGGGGAACCGGCTGAGCGCGAACAGATTGCTGTCCTCAAGATCGACCGCGCGCGAATCCTCGTTGGGAATGCTGAGGTTGGGGGTCGGCGGGGTAAGGACCAGCTGGACCCGCGGCACGAGCCGCTGCAGTCCGCCGAGCGCCGGTCCGATCAGCGGCCACTGGATGTCGGCGGCGAGCGCAGCGATGCCGCGGGCGTGCCAGCCGTCCTCGCCGCGATAGATCGCGACATCGGTACTTGCGCTGTCGTTGGTGTGATAGACGTCGCCGCGCGCCAGCGCCGTCAGCTGTACTTGCTGGCCCATGCGGGTGAAGCGGCGAATATCCCAGCGGGCGCTGGCAAAAGCCCGCTGTGTGTCCTGCCCGTCGATGCGCAAAATCGCGAGGCTATTGCCCTGCACCTCCAACGTTCCGCCAAGCACCGAGGGCATCCGGAAGCGGGCATCGATCGCGGGCAAGGCGATCGGAATCTGCTCCTGGATGTCGTCGACGCGCAGGCCCTGGAAGGCCCAGCCGGCGATGCTGATGTAACTGTCGAGGTCGATCCGCTCGGCGTTGACGAAGCTGCGCAAGCGGTCGTCGCGAGTGATGTCGTAGCGCCGGGTGACGGTCTTGTCGGTGGCGACCCGGAAGGCACTGGTGACGCTCCACAGCGGGTTGAGCTGAGCCCGGCCATTGCCTTCGAAATACGCGCGCGCGCCCTTGTCGGTGTCACCTGGCAGATCGTCGCCGTCGGCATCCTCGATCCGGCTGTAGGTCAGGAAGGCGCCAAGCTGGAAGGCGCCGATCCGGTCGAGGTGGCGGTAGCGCCCCTCGATCGCCGGATTGACCCCGGTGTAGAGGTGCGGCGTGATCGTCGCATCGCGGTTGGGCGCGATCCGTAGATGGTACGGGATGGCGAGTTCGAACCCCTTGCGGCTCGACAGGCTGATGTCGGGCACGAGGAAGCCGCTTGCACTATTGCCGCCGCCGCCGGTCCCGATGCTGAAGATCGGCAGCAGCGGCAGGTCGATGCCGAACAGTTGCAGGCGCCCGCCCTGAAACCGAACCTCATCGCTGGCCGGATCGTAGAACACCCTGGCGGCAGTGATCGACCAGCTCGGGTTGCGCGGGCAGCCGTTCGGACGAGTGACGGGGCAGGGCGAGTAGATCGCATTGTCGAGCGTGGTCACGGCGCCGTTGCGGGTGCCGCTGGCAGCCGCGATGCGGCCACCGCTGTCGAGCACGACGAGCAGGTTCTGGATGCTTCCGTCGCGCAGGCTGTCGCTCAGCACGACACTGTCGCCGACCAGCCTGTCCCCTTCGGGGCTGAGCACCACGACATTGCCGTCGGCGCGCACCTCGCCGGTCTCGCGCGACCACACGACCCGGTCGGCGGCGACATAATTACCCTCGCGCGCCAGGCGCACCGACCCTTCCGCCGTCAACACGTCGGCACCACTGTCGTAGACCACCCGATCGGCGCTGAATTCGACGTCGTCGGGAGCGGCCGCCTGTTCGCTGGTCGGCGGCGGCTCGACGGCGGTTTGCGCCGCGGCGGCGACTGGCGCACCAAGCAGCAGCGGCAGCGCCGTCCAACCTAGCCAAAATCCACGCAAACCCAGTTCCGCCCGCTCACTTGACCTTACCCGTGGGTGGCTATCGCACCTCGCCGGGCGCGCGACAATCCGCACAGAAGCGGTCGCGACCGCGCTTTGCCTTTGTAGCGGCGCATCCGTAAGGCAGCGCGAAACCCGCTTTACAGGACTGATACCATGCAGATTCGCTTCGCCGACCGCCGTCCCGACGGTGGCTACACGCTGGCCCTGCCGATCGCGGGCAAGGACCGCAGCGGTCTCGCGAGCCTTGGAGATGCTGCCGCGGGAGTCGAGGCAGCGCTTGGCGCGCAGCGGTTCGAAGGCGAGCCGGCGAGCGTCGCCGAACATTTCGCGACCGTCGACGGCAGCGTCAGGCGCGTGCTGCTGGTCGGGATCGGCAGCGGCGTTTCGCCGGTCGAAGCAGCGGAGAAGCTTGGCGGAGCGGTCACCGCGCGCCTGCTCACCTCAGGCGACACCCATGCGGTCATCGACCTTGGCGGGCTCGGCTTCGATGCCGATGCCGCTGCCCGAGTGGCGCTCGCGGCAGCGCTCCGCTCGTGGCGCCACGATCGCTATCGCACCAAGCTCAAGGACAAGCAGAAGCCCTCGCTGACCGAGATAACGATCGTCGGCGCGGGCGGCGATGCAGCGGAGCGCTGGACAGCACGCTGGCAGCCGGTGCTCGAAGGCATCAGCCTGACGCGCGAGCTGGTGACCGAGCCCGCCAACATCATCTACCCCGAAAGCTTCGTCGAGCGCTGCCGCCATCTGTCCGAGCTCGGGCTGGCGATCGAGGTGCTCGACGGGGCCGCGATGCTCGAGCTTGGAATGGGCGCGCTGATGGGTGTTTCGCAGGGCTCGGTGCGCGATGCCCGGCTGCTGGTCATGCGCTGGAACGGCGGCCCCGATGGCGAGGCTCCCGTCGCCTTCGTCGGCAAGGGCGTGACCTTCGACACCGGCGGCATCTCGATCAAGCCCGCGGCTGGCATGGAAGGGATGAAGTGGGACATGGGCGGTGCCGGCGCGGTCGCCGGTGCGATGAAGACGATCGCCATGCGCAAGGCGAAGGCCAACATCGTCGCGGTGTGCGGGCTGGTCGAGAACATGCCCGACGGCAATGCGCAGCGTCCGGGCGACGTCGTCACCAGCATGTCGGGCCAGACGATCGAGGTGATCAACACCGACGCCGAAGGGCGGCTGGTGCTCGCCGACGCGATCACCTGGGTCCAGCGCGAGTACAAGCCGCGCACGATCGTCGACCTGGCGACGCTGACCGGGGCAATCCTGATCAGCCTCGGCCACGAATATGCCGGCCTGTTCTCGCCCGACGACGAGCTTGCGACCGAACTGCTCGGCGCGGCGAAGACCTCGGGCGACCAATTGTGGCGGATGCCGCTGGGCGAGAGCTTCGACCGGCTGATCGATTCGCCCATCGCCGACATCAAGAACGTCGGCCCGCGGGAGGGTGGATCGATCACGGCCGCCCAGTTCATCAAACGCTTCGTCGACGACGGTGTCCGCTGGGCGCATCTCGACATTGCCGGCATGGCCTGGGCGGACAAGGCGGGGACGACGTTCGACAAGGGCGCGACCGGCTACGGCGTGCGGCTGCTCGACGAATATGTCGCGACCGTGCTCGAGCGCTGACAAGAAGCCCAGGCCGCTAGGTGCAGGTCGACTTCTACCAGCTTGGCGGCGCCGCGCTGGAGGCGATCGTCGCCCGCATTGCCGAACGGCTGCTTGGCCAGGACCAGCGCCTGCTGATCGTTGCCGAGGACGAGCTCCTGCT
>JASLBJ010000132.1 GCA_030146725.1 Sphingomicrobium sp.
CGCCTTAGGCTCTGGCGGCGAGAGGGGCGAACCGTGATCCTCATCACCAACGCTCCCCGAACCGCCGACGCCGTGGAGCAGCAGCTCCATCGCATCGGCCTGCCGAGCGACGCCTGGGACGGCATCTCGACCAGCGGGGAGGCGGGGATTGCCGCCTTGCTTGCACTTGGCGGGCCGGTCGGGTTCATCGGTACCGCCGCGGATCGCGCAATCCTGGAGGGCCGCGGCGTGACCTTCAGCGACCTGGCGAGCGACATCGCCTGTACCGGCCTGCTCGCCCATCTGCCTGCCGCCGACGAGCATCTCTCGCTGCTCGAGGCTGCAGCGGCGCGGGGGGCGGTGCTTCACTGTCTCAATCCTGACCGGGTGGTCATTCGCGGCGGCGCTCGAGAGCCGTGTGCGGGCGCGCTCGCGGACATCTACGAAGCGCTTGGCGGCACGGTCGAGTGGTACGGCAAGCCGCACGAGACCATCTACCGCCATGCACTCGGCCTTGGTGGCGACCCCGATCCCCGCGAGGTGCTGGCCGTCGGGGACTCGCTCCAGACCGATGTGCTCGGCGCAGCGCGGATGGGTTTCGACTGCCTGTTCGTCACTGGCGGCATTCACGCCGGCGAGGGGTTCCCGACCGACTTTGCCCAGCGAAACGGCCTTGGCGACTGGCAGCCGGTAGCGGTCGTGGACTCGCTCCGCTAAGGCTGCCCGATGCAATTGCTTGGACGCTCCATCGGGCTTGATCAGCCCCTGTTCCTGATCGCCGGCCCATGCGTGATCGAAAGCGTGGATCTTCAGCTGCGTACCGCCGAGCGCCTCAAGGCGATCACCGACCGGCTCGGCATCCTATTCATCTTCAAGTCGAGCTTCGACAAGGCCAACCGCTCGTCGGGCACGAGCTTCCGCGGGCCCGGGATCGACGAGGGGCTGCGGATCCTCGAGAAAGTCCGCGACGCACTCGGAGTTCCCATCCTCACGGACGTCCACGACATCCCGCAGGTGAAGCCCGTGGCCGAGGTTGTCGATGTGCTCCAGACCCCGGCTTTCCTCGCCCGCCAGACCGACTTCATTTCCGCGGTGGCGAGCGCGGGCAAGCCGGTGAACATCAAGAAGGCGCAGTTCATGGCACCGGCGGACATGAAGAATGTCGTCGACAAGGCGCGGGCGGCAGCGACTGCGGCGGGCGGCGATGGCGGCAACATCATGGTGTGCGAGCGCGGCGCCTCGTTCGGCTACAACAATCTCGTGTCCGACATGCGCAGCCTGGCGATCATGCGCGACACCGGTTGCCCGGTGGTGTTCGACGCAACCCACTCGGTCCAGTTGCCGGGCGGGCAGGGGACCAGTTCCGGCGGCCAGCGCGAGCATGTGCCGGTGCTCAGCCGCGCAGCGGTCGCGGCGGGCATCTCGGGCCTGTTCATGGAAACGCACCCTGACCCGGCGAATGCGCTGTCGGATGGACCCAATGCCTGGCCGCTCGACGGCATGGAGGCGCTGCTTACCACGCTGGTCGAACTGGACCGGGTAGTGAAGCAGGCGGGTTTTGCCGAGATGGCGCTCTAGCGGGCCAGCAGGTTCCGGACGGCGGCAGCGGCTGTCTCGACCGGGTCCGGGACCGGGCTCCACCGCGGGTTTTCTACCGTCCCCAACATTCCGCTGTCCGACAGCCCTGCCCAGAAGCGCCGGATGTCGCGCACCGATGCCTTGTCGTCGCCCAGCTTCCGCTTGCCTTCGCGGTCAAGCTCGACGGGCACGACTCCGACCGGCTTGCCGGCGAGGACCGCTTCCGAGATCATCGAGACGCTGTCGCCGGTCACGTGATTTTCGTCGGCATCGTCGAGCAGCACGGCGAAACGGATCCGGCCACCGCTGACGAAACGACAGTTCGGCTGGTCGCCAAGCTGCGCCTCGAGGGCGTCGAGTAGGTAAGTTGGCGTCCGCGGGCTGCTGACAATGATCAGCGAGCCGCCCGCTGCTGCCGCGCGCCTGAAGAGGGTGCGAGCACTATCAAGGATGCGTGTCGTCGGAAGCCGCCAGTAGCGCGTCGTCCCCCCGAGCGCGAACAGCAGGTGAGGGCGGGGCAAGCCGCCAAGCCATTCTGATTCCCCGGCAGTCGGCTGCGTCCGGGCGCGATGCCGGCTCATTGCCAGTGGAAGCAGGATGACGTTCGGCGCCTCGGGGACCGGGTATTGCGGCGTGGTGATGACCAGGTCGAACAGCGATGGATCGGCGCGCGGATTGCCAAGCCGCACGAGCCGGGTTCGGCCGCCGCTCATGCGCTGGATCCAGCGGGCGACCGCGATGCTTCGCCGGCCGATGCCGAGGACGAGGTCCGGCCACGGTGGTCCAAGGCGCCTGCGCGCCGCGGCGGTGAGCAGGTACGGGCTGGTCGGGAACAGATAGAGCAAGGCGGGCCACAGCCGGCGGTATTCGAGCGTCCGGGTTTCGAACGGCAGGCCCAGTGTCTCGGCAAGCGCAAGCAGCTGGTTGTTGTCGCCAAGGCGCTGGCCGAGCAGCACGAGGATGCGTGGCTGCTGGTCGATCATGCACCGCGCACCCGGCGGTATTCGCGGCGGACCTGGAGCATCAGCACCGCGACCATCGCCGCATAGCCGACGACGAACGCCGCCGCGGCGCCGATCACGCCGAAGCGCCAGGCGAGGGGCGCAACCGCAAGAAAGTAGAGGATGGTGCCGATCAGCCGCGCCTTGAGCGGGGCGGCGGGGCGGTCGAGGGCAAGAAGCATCGGCTGCAGCGGGAAGCTGATCATCGCCAGCAGCGGCGGGATCATAAGCACGAGCAGCACCGGAAAGGCGGGCAGGAACTCAGGCCCGAACAAGGTGTCGATCAGCCAGCGGCCGGCGACCAGCAGGACGGCGGCGGCAACCAGCCCGGCGACAGTCGCCAGCACCGTTCCGCGGAGCATCAGTTTCCATGGCTTGTTGGTCGTCAGGTCCATTCGCACGACCTCGGGATAATAGACCTTGGCGAGCAGGTCGGCTGGCTTCTGCGCGCTGTCGGCGAGGCTGTCGGCAACCCGGTACAGCGCTGCTCCGGCCGGCCCGACGAGGCCGCCGACCACCAGTCGTCCGATCGGCCCCCAAGCGGTTGCCAGGCTCGAGGTCAGGTTGACGTGGATTGCGAACCGCCAGGCGCCGGGCAGGGTGGTCGGACGGAGCGTGGGCCGAATGCCGCTGAGCAGGTCGCGGCGGCGAAGCTCGCGCCACGCCAGGAACCACAGGAACAAGTCGCCGCCGAGGTCGGTCACGAACCAGATCAGGACAAAGGTTTCGAAACCCGAGCCGCTCCACCACGCCATCGTGACGAGGATCACGCGCGCGATCGGATAGCTGGTGCCCTGCCAGCTGATCAGGTCGAAGCGGTCGAGCGAGCGCAGCACGCCGATCGGCGTCGCGGCGCCCATCGTCGGCAACAAGGTGCAGTAAAGCATTGCAGCGAGGACATATTCGCTGGTGATCCCGAACAAATTGCCGATCAGCGGCAGAAGCGCGATTGCGACGACCATCCCGGCGAGGCCGCTGACGATGTCGAGGCCGAGTGCGAAGCCGGTCGAGGTCTTGAACTCGTCGGTTTCGCCGCGCGCAAGGCCGGCTCCGCCGTAGCGGACGATCAGCTGCCA
>JASLBJ010000258.1 GCA_030146725.1 Sphingomicrobium sp.
CGACGAAGGGCAGCGGCTCGCTTTACGACTTTGCCTTCGAGCTGGACGACACGCTGTTGTTCGGAAAGGAAAGCGGCGGCGTTCCGGTGGAGGTCGCGGACGCTTGCGCGGCGCGGGTGCGGATTCCGATCCGCGCCGAGGTGCGCTCGTTCAACCTTGCGACTTCGGCCGGAATCGCGTTGGGCGAGGCGCTGCGCCAGACCGGGGGCCTGCCACGATGATCGTGCTCGACGAGCAGCAGCAGGCCACGCGCGACTGGTTCGAGGCGCTTCGCACGCGCATCTGCGCGGCGTTCGAGGGACTAGAGCGCGAGGCCGGAAGCGACGCAGCTTTTGCGTTCACGCCGTGGGAGCGGACCGATCCGTCGGGCGAGCCGGGCGGCGGCGGCGTTCGCGGGCAGATGGCGGGCCGGGTGTTCGAAAAGGTCGGGGTCAACGTCTCGACCGTCCACGGCACCTTCGCGCCCGAGTTCGCGGCGAGCATTCCGGGCGCCGAGGACGACCCGCGCTTCTTCGCCACGGGGATCAGCCTGGTTGCCCACATGGCCAATCCGCACGTCCCCGCGGTGCACATGAACACGCGTTTCCTGACGACGACGCGGCGCTGGTTCGGCGGCGGCGCGGACCTCAACCCGGCGATCCCCTGTCAGGAGGATACCGACGCTTTCCACGCGCGGCTGCGGGCGGCGTGCGCGGCGCATGACCCGACCTTCTATCCGCGCTTCGCAAAGTGGGCGGAGGAGTACTTCTGGTTGCCGCATCGCCGTGTCGCGCGGGGCGTCGGCGGGATCTTCTACGACCGGCTTGAGGAGCACTTCGACGCGCATTTCGCGTTCACACGCGATGTCGGCGAGGCGTTCCTTGATGTGTTTCCGGCGATCGTGAGGCTGCGGATGGACCAGCCGTTCGGGGAGGCCGAGCGCGAGCGGTTGCTCGAGTTTCGCGGACGCTATGTCGAGTTCAACCTGCTCTACGATCGCGGGACATTGTTCGGGCTCAAGACCGGCGGCAATATCGACGCGATCCTGATGAGCCTGCCGCCGCTGGCGAAATGGGCCTGATGAGCCTGCCGCCGCTGGCGCGCTGGGCGTGAGCCTGGAGGCGGTTCGCGACGGCGAGCTGGCGGCCGTCGTCACCTTTCTCGAGATGCGCGAGCGGCCGGCAGAGGTCACGGTGCCGCCCTCCCCGCTCGAGCTCAAGCCCATGGCGGCGGAGGTTGGCGCCTATCGGGCGCTGTTCCGGGCGGTCGGCGCACGCTGGCTGTGGTTCTCGCGGCTGATCATGGCCGACGAGGCGCTGACGGCGATCATCGGCGATCCCGGTGTCGAGCTGTTCGTGGTCGGGTCCGAGGGCGCGGAGGCGGGCCTGCTTGAACTCGATTTCCGCGTCGGCGGCGAGTGCGAGCTCGCCTTCGTCGGGCTGGTGCCGGAGCTGGCGGGCCAGGGACACGGGCGCTGGCTGCTGGCGCAAGCGGTCAGCCGCGCGTGGCGCCCGGGCATCGGCCGGGTTCATGTCCACACCTGCACGCTCGACCATCCGGCGGCGCTGTCCGCTTACCGGCGAGCGGGCTTCACCGCGTACAGGCGCTCGGTCGAACGCTTTGCCGACCCGCGCCTGCTTGGGATCCTGCCGGCAGACTGCGCGCCTCAGCTGCCGGTGGTTGGAACGCTTGCGACCGCCGACTGATCGCGGCCGCTGATCTGCGTGTACAGGCGCGCCAGCATGACCATGAACACCACGGTCATCGCCGCGCCGACGATCTGGCTTGCAAGCGACACCAGCAGCCTCCCAAGCGTCATCGGCTCGAGATCGCCGAAGGTCGCGCGGGCAAGCAGGCCGACGACTGCTGCGACCGCGGCCATGGTGATGAACGCGGCGATGAGCAGCAGGATCAGGAAGACGAACAATCGAAACGCGTTGCCGCGCGACAGCGACCAGCTGCGCTTGACCGTCGCCACCGGGTTCAGCCGCTCCTCGCTGGCGACCGCCGATGTCAGCAGCATGCGGACGGCAACGTAGAGGCCGGTTGCGAACAACAGCAGGAATACGCCGGCCGCGAGGGGATCGGGCGGCGTTTGCCCGACCAGGCGGGTTGCGAGTCCTCCGCCGATCAGGACGAAGGGCAGCAGCCACAGGAACGTCGCAGCGAGGTAGACGGGCGCCCGGCGGGCGGCGTGGGCAATCGCCTGGCCGACGGTCTGGTCCGAGCTCAACGCCAGCCGGATCACGGCCAGCTGCCCGACGAGGCTGATCAACAGCGCGACTCCGCTGACGATCGTCCAGTAACCGAAGCGGGCTACCTCGCCCGCGGGCGTGGGCGGGGTAACCATGTCGCCGACGACGCTCGGCACGACGAACAAGGCGAGCGCGACGGTTGCGAGCAGGCCGGCGTTGCGGCGCAGCATCGCCTTCGAATCGTCCCACGCCCTCGAAATCGACACCTTCGCCATCGCCACGCCCTTTGTTCAACCCGCAGCGCGCTTATGGGAAGCCGGAGCGCGCGGCGCAATCGTCCTTGCCGCCGCCGGGCGCGCGCCCCATCCTTGCCGGATGGTCGCAGCGGAGCAGGTCGAATGGCGGGTCAGCGAGGAGCTGGTGCCCTATCCGCA
>JASLBJ010000273.1 GCA_030146725.1 Sphingomicrobium sp.
TCGGCCTCTTCCCCCGTGCGGAGCGAGACCCGCACCTTGAAGCTGGGGGCGTGATGGGCGCCGGACTGGCGGACGAGTTCGTAGTCGGGGTTGGGGAGGCCGCGGGCGGCGGTGAGTTCCTGAAGCGCGGACTTGGGATGCTGGGGCGGGCGCGCCTGGCCGTCGACGTAAGCCGCCCAGGCGCTGCGGACAAAGGCTTCGGCGGGGGCGAGGCCCTCGTCGAGCAGCAGCGCGCCGATCAGCGCCTCGACGACGTCGCCAAGCACATAGTCGCTATGGTTCGCCCCGTCCTCGCGCGCCTGCTTGCCAAGCCGGATCAGTGCCGGAAGCCCGAGCTCACGGCCGACCTGAGCGCAGGTCTCGCCCGCGACCAGGGCATTGTAGCGGCGCGACAACTTGCCTTCGGGCTCGTCGGGGAAACGTTCGTAAAGCCAGCGCGCGACGACCAGGCCGAGCACCCGGTCGCCGAGAAACTCGAGCCGCTCGTAGCTTTCCTTGCCGAGGCTCGAATGGACCAGCGCACGTTCGAACAGCGACAGGTCGTTCGGCTGGTGCCCCAGCTTGCTCGCGACGAAAGCGGCCAGATCGCTCATTCGCGCTCGCTCATTCCGGCTCCCCGCTATAGCCGTTGCCGATCCGGCTTGCGCGAAGGGCCGTGAACCAGGTCCACGGCAGCACGTAGGAAGAACTTCCGTCGGTCGACCAGAAGGTCACCAGCGCCCGGCCGACCAGGTTGCGCATTGGAACGAAGCCGATCCCGCCCTCGGCGGCCATGTAGCGGCTGTCGAGGCTGTCGTCGCGATTGTCGCCGAGCAGGAACAATTGCCCCGCAGGCACGCGGACCATAGGCACATCGTCGGCGCGCGGGCTCTCGACCTGGTCGAGCACCGTATAACTCGGGCCACCCGGGAGCGTCTCGCGATACGCCGGATACAGGCACGCCGGCTCGCCCTTGGCGGTTCGCCCGCGCATCGGGCTCGCCGGCCGAACCACCTTGCACGGGCTGTTGGGCGACAAGGGCAGAGCGAACGGCCGCATCGGCTCGCGGGGCAAGGCCTTGCCGTTGAGCAGCAACATCCCGCCGCGCAACTCGACCGTGTCGCCGGGCAGGCCGATCACCCGCTTGATCAGGTCGTGGTCCTCGGTCGAATGGTTGAAAACGACCACGTCCCCGCGCTCGGGAAGTCTGCCCAGGACCCGCTCGTCGAGCGGCGGCACCTGGAACGGGAAGCTGTAGCGCGAATAGCCATAGGACCATTTGGCGACGAGCAGATAGTCGCCGATGTACAGCGTCGGCAGCATCGAGCCCGACGGAATGCTGAACGGCGCGACGATCAGGCTGCGGATCACCCAGGCGATCGCCACGAAGGTCAGCAGGAAGCGCAACGTCCCCCCGTCTTTTGCCGACTTGGCGTCTTTTGCAGACTTGGCATCTTTGGCAGGCCTGGCGTCCTTGGCGGGCGCAGCAGCGGGGTCGGGGTGGTCGGTCATCGGCCGCCGCTTGTTTCGGCCTGCCGCAGGCGCGTCAACCCGCTATGGCTTTTGCGCGGTCGCCGATTATGAGACGCGGCCATGGTGAGCACCACATTGCAGGCGATCGACGCCCTTCCACTGCGTACCCTCAGCGCCTTGTTCGAGGCCGAGCCCGACCGGCTGGGCCGGCTGAGCCGCGAACTCCCGGGGCTCCTGTTCGACCTGTCCAAGACCCATCTCGACAGCGCGCTGGTCGAGGCCTTCGCCGGGCTCGCCAAATCACGCGGCTTCGATGCGCTTCGCGACGCGCTGTTCGCGGGCGCTGCGGTCAACAGCAGCGAGGGCCGCGCCGCCGAGCATCTGGCCGAGCGCGGCAGCGGCAGCCCCGAGGCGGTCGACCTCGCCACTGCCCGGCGGCTGCGGATGCGCGCGCTGATCGACGCGCTCGAAGGCGGCGCGTTCGGCGACGTCACCGGCATCTTGCACATCGGCATCGGCGGTTCGGTGCTCGGGCCGGCGCTGCTCGTCGACGCGCTCGGCCGACGCGACGCCGGCTATACCGTTCGCTTTTTGTCGAACATCGACGGCCAGGCCTTCGAGGATTCGGTCCGCGACCTCGATCCCGCAACGACGCTGGTGGTGGTCGCGTCCAAGACCTTCACGACCCAGGAAACCCTCGCCAACATGGGCGCTGCCCTGGCCTGGCTCGAAACGGCCGGAGTCGCCGATGCGCACGGCCGGCTGATCGCCGTGACCGCAAGCCCCGAAGCGGCGGTCGAAGCCGGCATCGACGAGACCCGCGTGCTGGCCTTCGCCGAGACCGTCGGCGGCCGCTACTCCCTGTGGAGTTCGGTCGGCATTTCAGCTGCACTCGCACTCGGCTGGGACCAGTTCGAGGCATTGCTCGAAGGCGCCGCCGAAATGGACCGCCACTTCCGCTTCGCCGCCCCGTCCGAGAACATCCCCTTGCTCGCCGCCTTCGCCGACCGCCTCTACGCCGGCCGGCTCGGCTGCCAGACCCGCGCCGTCTTCGCCTACGATGAGCGGTTGCGGCTGCTCCCCAGCTTTCTCCAGCAGCTCGAGATGGAATCGAACGGCAAGCTCGCGACCGCCGACGGCCAGCCGCTCGAGGCCCCGAGCGCGCCGATCACCTGGGGCGGCACCGGCACCGACGCTCAGCACGCGGTGTTCCAGCTGCTCCACCAGGGCACTCACCTCGTGCCGGTCGAATTCGTCGCGGTCGCCGAGCAGGACGACAGCCAGGACGAGGATCACCACCGTCTGCTACTGCTCAACGCCTTTGCCCAAGGCGCGGCGCTGATGCACGGCCGCCAGTCCGACGATCCCCAGCGCCACTATCCGGGCAACCGCCCCAGCTCGACCGTCCTGATCGACCGCCTCGACGCCCGCTCGCTCGGTGCGCTCCTCGCCTTCTACGAGCACCGGACCTTCGCCAACGCGGTCCTCATCGGCAATAATCCGTTCGACCAGTTCGGCGTCGAGCTCGGCAAGAGCATTGCCCGGCAGCTTGCCGAAGGCGACGACGACGACAGCATCGACCCGTCGACCCGGGCGCTGATGGACCGGGCGGGCGTCTGATGGCCGACTTCGACCTGTTCGTGATCGGCGCCGGCTCGGGCGGCGTCCGCGCTGCCCGCGTCTCCTCGGCCTATGGTGCTCGCACGGCGATCGCCGAGGAGCATAAGGTCGGCGGAACCTGCGTCATCCGCGGCTGCGTCCCCAAGAAGCTGCTCGTCTACGGTGCCCATTTCGCCGAGGACCTCGACGATGCCGCGATGTTCGGCTGGGACGTACCAACCAAACGCTTCGACTGGCCGGTCCTGCGCGACAATGTGCTCGCCGAAGTGTCGCGCATCCAGGCCGCCTACACCGAGACGCTGACCAACCACGACGTGACCATCGTCCACGACCGTGCGGAGCTCGCCGGGCCGAACACCGTCCGGCTGGCGTCGGGCGAGACGGTCACCGCCGACCGTATCCTGATCGCCGTCGGCGCCCGCCCGCTGATGCCCGACATCGAAGGCGTCGAACTAGCCATCAGCTCGAACGAGGTGTTCCACCTCGAGCGGCTGCCGCGGCGGATCGTGATCGTCGGCGGCGGCTATATCGCCAACGAGTTCGCCGGCGTATTCCACCAGTTCGGCTCCCACGTGACGTTGATCAACCGCAGCGACACTTTGCTTCGTGGCTACGACCAGCAGATCGTCGACCGGCTGCTCCAGATCAGCCTCGCCAAGGGCATCGACTTCAAGTTCAATACGTCGATCGAGCGCATCGAGCGGCTCGAGAGCGGATCCCTTCACCTGACGATGAGCGGCTGCGACGACATGGAAGCCGACGAGGTGCTGTTTGCAACCGGCCGTCTGCCCAACAGCGACGGGCTCGGCTGCGTTGAGGCGGGGCTCGAAGTTGGCGAGCGAGGCCAGATCAAGGTCGACGACGCCAACCGCACCAGCGTGCCGTCGATCTTCGCGGTCGGCGACGTGACCGACCGCATCCAGCTGACTCCGATCGCGATCCGCGAAGGCCAGGCGTTCGCCGACAGCGTGTTCGGCAACAAGCCGGGCAAGGTCGACTACGGCTGCGTCCCCAGCGCGGTATTCAGCCACCCGCCGCTGGCCTCGGTCGGCATGACCGAGGGCGAGGCCAAGAACCGGCTCGGCTCGGTGCGCGTGTTCACCTCGGACTTCCGGGCGATGAAGAACGTGCTTGCCGGGCGCAACGAACGCTCGCTCTACAAGCTGGTCGTGGATGGCGAGACCGACCGCATCGTCGGCCTCCACATGATCGGTCCCGATGCACCGGAGATCCTCCAGGCGGCGGCGATCGCGGTCAAGGCGCGGCTGACGAAGGCGGATTTCGACGCGACGGTGGCGCTCCATCCCTCGATGGCCGAAGAACTGGTGCTGATGCGCTAGGCATCGGCAGGATTGGGGGATCTGTTGCACGACGCGATCGTCATCGGCGCGGGCCATAACGGCCTGACCTGCGCCTGGTACCTGGCCACCAAGGGCATGAAGGTCGCAGTGCTCGAAGCCGCGGGCACGGTCGGCGGGGCCGCGGTCACCGACGAATTCCTGCCCGGCTTCCGCAACTCGGCCGCCGCCTACACCGTCAGCCTGCTCCAGCCCAAGGTCATCCGTGACATGGCGCTCGAGCGGCATGGACTGAAGGTCGTGCTGCGCAAAACCGACAACTTCCTCCCCGACGAGGATGGCTATCTGCTGTCCGGACGCGGTGGTCTGACGCGCAAGGAGATCGCCCGGCACCATCAGGCGGACGGCGACGGCTACGACCGCTATCTCGCCGAGCTCGAGACCGTGGTTCCGCTGATCAGAAAGTGGATCCTGAAGGCCCCGCCCGAAGTCGGGGCCGGAGTGGGAGGGCTGCCGTCGGTGCTCAGCATCGGCCGCGACCTCGTCGGCCTGTCGGCAGCCGAGGTGCGGATCGTCCACGACTTCGTCACCCGCAGCGAAGCGGAGATCCTCGACCGCCATTTCCGCGGCGATCTCGCCAAGGCCTTGTTCGGCTTCGACGGGGTGGTCGGCAACTTCGCCTCGCCGCAGACCCCCGGCACCGCTTATGTGCTGCTCCACCATCTGTTCGGCGAGGCAGCCGGCGTGCCCGGTGCGTGGGGTCATGCGATCGGCGGAATGGGCTCGATCACCCAGGCGATGGCGCGGGCGTGCCACGAGGCTGGAATCGACATCCTGCTCAACACGCCGGTCGAGGAGGTGATCGTCGACCGCGGCAAGGCGGCCGGCGTGGTTGCCGGTGGCAAGGCGTGGCGGGCACCGCGGGTGATCGCAGGCGTCAATCCGCGGCTGCTGTTCGGCAAGCTGCTTCCCCAGGGCGCGGTCAGTACCGACGTCGAGCAGCGCATGGCGGGCTGGAAGTGCGAAAGCGCGACCTTCCGCATGAACGTCGCTCTGTCCGAGCTCCCCAAATTCACGGTGCTGCCGAAGAAAGGCAATCATCTGACCGCCGGGATCATCATGGCGCCGAGCCTCGACTACATGCACCGTGCGTGGCTCGACGCGCAGGTTGACGGGTGGACCAAGCGGCCGATCGTCGAGATGTTGCTGCCCTCGACGCTCGATCCCGGACTTGCCCCCAAGGGCAGGCACGTCGCCTCGCTGTTCTGCCAGCACTTCCGCTTCGATCTCGGGCCGGGTCGAAGCTGGGACGACGAGCGCGAGGCGGCTGCCGACGCCGTCATCGCCACGGTCGATGCCCACGCCCCCGGCTTCGCCGCCTCGGTGCTCGGCCGCCAGATCCATTCGCCACTCGACCTCGAGCGGCGCTTCGGACTGATCGGCGGCGACATCTTCCACGGCAAGATGGGGCTCGACCAATTGTTCAGCGCCCGCCCGATGATCGGCTCGGCCGACTACCGAATGCCGCTCCCCGGTCTCTATCTGTGCGGGTCCGGCGCACACCCCGGCGGCGGCGTGACCGGAGCGCCCGGCCATAACGCCGCGCGCGCGGTGCTTGCCGACCGCCGCCGCTGGAGCCGGCGGCGCGCATGACCCCGCCGCTTGCCGGGGTGCGCGTGCTCGACCTGTCGCGCGTGCTCGCAGGCCCCTGGTGCACGCAGCTGCTCGCCGACCTTGGCGCCGAGGTCGTCAAGATCGAGAAGCCGGGCGCGGGCGACGACACGCGGCACTGGGGCCCGCCCTGGCATGGCGAGGGAGCGGACCGGGTCGCGGCCTATTTCCTGTCCGCCAACCGCGGCAAGAGATCGGCGGCGATCGATCTCGCGCGGTCCGACGGTGCAGCGCTGGTGCGGCAGCTTGCAACCCATTCCGATGTCCTGGTCGAGAACTTCAAGGTCGGCGGCCTGACCCGCTACGGGCTCGATCCCGCGGCGCTGAGGGCGGCGAACCCCCGGCTGATCGTCGCCTCGATCACGGGGTTCGGACAGGACGGCCCGTACGCCGCCCGGGCCGGCTACGACTACATCATCCAGGGCATGGGCGGCCTGATGAGCGTTACCGGGCAGCCCGACGGAGCACCCGGGGGCGAGGCGATGAAGGTCGGAGTCGCGGTCGCCGACCTGTTCACCGGCATGTACGCCGCCGTCGCCATCATCGCCGCTCTCTACCGCCGCGAGACATCGGGGGAGGGCGCCCACGTCGACCTGGCGCTGTTCGACACGCAACTGGCGATGCTTGCCAACCAGGCGTCGAATGCTTTGGTCGCCGGCAAGGACCCGCGCCGGCAGGGCAACAGTCATCCGAACATCGTGCCCTACCAGCCGTTCGATGCGGCCGATCAGCCGATCATCATCGCCGTCGGCAACGACCGGCAGTTCGCCCGTCTCGCGGCGATCTGCGGAAGCCCCGAGTGGGTGACCGACGCACGGTTCGCAAGCAACGCCGCGCGGGTCGCGAACCGAAGCGAACTGGTCGTTTTGATTGCAGGCACGATCCGCAGTCGCCCCGCCGCCGACTGGCTCACCCTGCTTGAGGATGCCGGCATCCCCGCCGGCCCGATCAACGGCATCGGCCAGGCGCTTGCCGACGTCCAGGCGCAGCATCGGCAGATGGTCCGGACGATCGCCGGGATCCCGCTGGTCGGATCGCCGGTTCGGATCGACGGCGAGCGCGCCGACAGCGACCTGCCACCGCCGCGCCTTGGCGAGCACAGCGACGCGGTGCTTGGCGAACTCGGGATCGGAGCAGGCGAAATCGCGCGGCTTCGAGCAGCCGGAGTCGTCGCCTAGCTCTTGATCCGCTCGGCGCCGTAGCGCGACTCGATGAAGCGGCCCTGCGTTTCCAGGGCTGCAATATCGGCCCGCGCGAGCTTGCCGCTGATTTCCTCCAGTGCTGCCCGGCCGGCCGACAGGCCTTCGACCAGCCGCTCGTCGACGCTGATCCCCTCGCCGTCGCGCTCACTACGATAGTCGGCGGGCACGTGGCGGTAGCGGTCGATCAGTCCGGGCAAATGGATCGACATCAGCCGCCGCGCATCCTGGGCATTGGGGTCGACCGCGTCGATCCGCTCGAGCGTCTGCCGAAGCGCCGGCAAGGCTGCGCTGATCGCATCGAGTTCGGACTGCGCAGGGGCGGGGAGGGCGGCGCGGGTGCGATAAACATAGCTGTCGAAGCGCTGGACCATCTCGCCATTGGGCAGGTCCGCGGACGGCGCCGCGGCACTGGTCGGCCGGGTCGGCATGAAGGCGAGCAGCGCCGCAATGCCGATCGCGAGGCCGACCGCCGCGACAAAGCCGAGGATTCCGATCGGCGTCACGAGACCGATGATGATGGTCAGGATGCTGACCAGCCCGACCGCAACCCCGACGCGCGCCGCCCGCCGGCCGAGGTCGCCGTTGACCCGCTTGCGCTCGCGCTGGGCCGCGTCGCGCACCGGCCCGTCACGCGCCTGAAGCTGCGCCATCACCCGATCGGCGCGGGCGATCACCTGGTTGAAGCGCTCGGCGCTCATCGGCTCTCGATTGCCGCAAACGGCGATGGGCCGCCTTCGAGCTTGCCCTGGTTCACGCCCTCGGCCCGCGCGATGTAGCCGCGCGACTTCTCGACCTCCGACCCCAATGTCTCGACCGTCTGCTTCATGTTGCCGAGCGCGGTCATCTTGAACTGGTCGATCTGGTCCATCGTGTCGTAGATGTTCTGGAACGCACGCTGCAGCGTCTCGAGAGGAATGGTCGAGCTCGCCGCCTGCTCGTGGATCGCGCCGGTCTGCGTACGCAGCATCTCGCCGGTCGAATCGATCATCGATGCGGTCGTGGTATTCAGCGCACCGATCTGCTCGAGCACCAGCTTCTGGTTAGACAGCGCCTGGGCCACCGTCACCGCCGTCCGCAACGCCGCAACGGTCGTGGTCGACGCCCGGTCGACCCCCTTCACCAGCTCGACATTGTTCTTCTTGACGAGGTCGAGCGCGAGATAGCCCTGCACCGTGACCGCCATCTGCGTCAGCAGATCGGTGGTCCGCTGGCGGGTGTAGAACAGCGCACTCTCGCGGATCGCCTTGGCCTTGGCCGGCTCGGTCGCATCGAGCTCCGCCGCCTTGTCCTCGAGCTTGCGGTCGAGCGCCTTGGAAATGTGGATCATCTGCTCGAGCTTGTGCATCGTCTTCCACAGGCCGGCCCGCTCGGTGTCGATCGCGGCATTGTCCATCAGCAGCTCGTCCTTGCCATTGGCCAGGCGGCTGAGGATCGCCGAGATGTGCGTCTGCGAGCTGCGATACTTGTCGAAGTAATGGTTGACCTTGTTGCCGAACGGAATGATCCCGAGCAGCTTGCGACCGGAGAACGAGCGGCTGTTTTCCTTCGGATCGAGCGACTCCACCGTCCGGCGAAGTTCGGTCAGGTCGGCGCCGATCCCCGTGTCGCTGTCGATCGCCTTGACCGGACGATCGAGGAAGCGATTCGACGCTCCCGCCGCTTCGGCGATCTCCTTGCGGCCCATCGCGGTCAGCTGGTCGACCTTCTTGCCGAACTCGGGGCTGTTCGAATCGAGCGCCGCAAGCTCATCGACGAACTTGAGCACACGATTGTCGAGTTCGCTCACTTCCTCGGTCTTCAAGGGCACCAGGCCCGAGGCTTCGGTCGCCACCAGGGGCTGGAGCGCGTCGGGCGGATCGAGCTTGAGCTTCGTTCCAGTAGTGGTGGCGGCGGTCGCGTCCGTGGCCATGGTCGATCTCAATCCTCTCATGCGCGTGGGCGAGGCAGACGGTGAACGGGCCTGCGATGCCGTGCAAGCGACATTGTACCGTATTATAGGGGCAATACAGCTGGGTGCAAGATTGCGCCTCCCCGACTTGAGCCTCCAAGAGTGAAGCCCCCTTAACCAGGAGCTTCAACCCTTCGCACACCGCAAGCGCCTACACAGTCCCTCATGCGCAAGCGAACCGGGACGTCTCCAATGACTGCTCTTCTGAAGCGCCTGTGGGCCGACCGCGGTGGAAATGCGCTGGCGATTACGGCCGCCGCGATGCCGCTGGTCCTCGGCTCGGCAGGTCTCGCCAGCGACACGATCCAGTGGGCATTGTGGAAGCGCCAGCTCCAGCGCGCTGCCGATTCCTCGGCGATGGCCGGCGTCTACGCCAACATCCAGGACGCGGACTTCACGGCCGCCGTCAATCGCGACCTGGCGCACAATTCGCATGTCGGCATCAGCACCGTCGTCACCCCCAACAGCCCGCCTCCGACCGGAGCCTGGGCGACCGATGCCAATGCGGTGCGGGTCAGCCTTGCCATTCAGAAGCGGCTCGCATTTTCGTCGTTTTTCCTCTCCGCGGCGCCGACCATCACCGCAACCGCGACTGCGACCATCGTGCCGTCCGGCGAGTATTGCGTGATCAGCCTCGAAAACACCGCTGCAACGGGCATTACCGCCACCGGCAATGCATCGGTCGACATGGGCTGCGGGATGATCACCAACTCGACGTCGATGACGGCCGCCGTGGCGACCGGTTCCTCGGCCGTCCTGGCATCCCCGATCGCAGCCGTCGGCGGGATCGAGGCGAGCGGCAATTGGGCGAGCGGCACGGTGCTCCAGCCGTTCACCCTGGCGCAGGCCGACCCGTACGAAGAGGTCTATCCGCCAGGCAACTTCCCGAGCGGCGCGGTGCCCGACATCCGGGTCATCTCGGGCCAGACCCTGAACCGGTCGACCGACACCGGGATCGTCTACGTCGGCGACATCAACCTCAACGGGACCGTAGTCCTGGGCAGTGCGACCTATGTGCTCGACGCCGGCGACCTGTCGATCGGCGCGCAGGCCAATGTCAGCTGCAACGGCTGCACGTTCGTACTCACCAGCCGGACCGCAGCCACCAATCCGGGCTCGATCGGCAATGTCAACATCAACGGCGGAGCGACGGTCGACATGACCGCTCCGGGACCAGGCAACACCTTTACCGGCATCCTCATCTACCAGGACCGGCGTGCATTGAGCACCAGCAGCACGAACAATCTGCTCAACGGCAATGGCAGCTCGACGTTTGAGGGAGCCTTCTACTTCCCCCGCCAGCAGGTGACCTTCAACGGCACTGCCGGCATGACCACCAACTGCATGCAGCTGGTCGCGCGGACCGTAACCTTCTCGGGCAACATGGACATCGACAATACCTGCGACGACGACTCCGGCTCGTCCTCCTTCACCGGGCGCCGGGTGAGGCTCGTTGCATGAGCTGCGTCCCATGCCTCACCCGCCTCGCTCAAGCGATCCGTCTCGCCAGCGACCAGCGCGGAACGTCGCTGATCGAGATGGCGCTGGTCGCACCCATCCTCGCGACGATGCTGGTCGGCATGATCGACCTCAGCCGGGCTTATTCCGCCAGGCTGCAACTGGAGCAGGCGGCGCAGCGCGCGATCGAGAAGGTCATGCAGTACCAGACCCAAAGCAGCACCTATGCGACGCTCTACAGCGAGGCAGCGGTTGCCGCCGGGGTCGCGAACACGGCCGTGACCGTCGACTTCTGGCTCGAATGCAACGCGATCCGGCAAGGCGCCTATGACACGAACTGCTCGTCGGGCCAGGTTTATGCGCGCTATGTCACCGTCTCGATCGTCAAGCCGTTCAGACCGATGTTCGGAACGCGCTTCTTCCCCGGCGCCAATGCCGACGGCACGTTCACCCTGAC
The DNA here is from genome assembly GCA_030146725.1 of Sphingomicrobium sp. Taxonomy (GTDB): domain Bacteria; phylum Pseudomonadota; class Alphaproteobacteria; order Sphingomonadales; family Sphingomonadaceae; genus Sphingomicrobium. The sequence continues at coordinate 11,107 of JASLBJ010000273.1, forward strand.
CGGCGAAGCCGGGCTTCGCACCCAATGACCCGACTGATCAGGAAGACCGGGCTCATCAGGAAGACCGGGCTGATCAGGCTGCGCAGCGACGAACGTGGCTCCGCGGCAATCGAGTTCGCCATCGCTCTGCCGATACTCGTGTCGCTGATCTGGGGCATCTTCCAGATCGGGTTGCTGTACTTCGCGAATGCCGGGATGCAGCACGCGCTTGGCGAAGGCGCGCGCTTCGCGACGCTCTTCCCAACGCCGACCGACGCGCAGATCGAGGCGCGCATCCGGGCGCAGACCTTTGGCACCGGAAGCGGAACCCTGACCGTCGCCGCGCCGCAGAACGGCGCCGGCTTCAAGACGTTGAGCCTGACCTATTCGATGCCGATGAACTTCCTGTTCGTCGCCGGCCCGACCGTCAGCGTCACCCGTTCCAAGCGGGCCTATGTCGCCGTCTAGACGGAGCCTGGAGGCGGCGTGCCCGCCTTCCTCTTGTCGAAAAAGGCGGTGATCGCCGTCTTGACCTCCGCCGACTGCAGCCGCTCCGCAAACCGCTCGTTCTCGAGTTCCATACGCTCGAGCAGCTCGTCGCAAGTGCCGTGCCGAAGCAGCGCTTGCGTAATCCGCAGTGCCTCGGCCGGCTTGGCCAGCAGCGCCGCGACCACCCCCGCAAGCCTGGCTTCGAGGCCGTCCGGCGCGACGACATGGCTGGCCAGGCCGATCTCGCGCGCTTCCTCAGGCCCGAACGCTTCCCCGAGCAGCAGGTAACGCGCCGCGCGTCGGCGCCCGGCCATGCGCGGCAGGATCAGCGAGCTCGCCGCTTCCGGCACCAGGCCAAGGTCGACGAACGGAAGCAGGAAACGGGCGCCCTCCGCCGCAATGACCAGGTCGCAATGGAGCAGCATGGTGGTGCCGATCCCCACCGCATTGCCGTGAACCGCCGCGACGAGCGGCATCTGGTTGTTGGCCAGTGCCCGCAGCAGCCGCCACACCGGGATATCATCGCCCGCACCTGGGGCGGCCTGCATGAAGTCGGCAAGGTCGTTGCCGGCGGTAAAATCTTCGCCTTCGCCGCGGATGGTGATCACCCGCACCTCGGCATCGTCCTGCGCGCTCTCGATCGCCTCGGCCAGCACGGCATACATCGCAATGGTGATCGCATTGCGCCGCTCGGGACGGGCGAGGGTGATCGCCAGTGTCGCGCCGGAACGCGCGATCCGCACATGCTCGCTCATCGTCTGTCGTCCCTCTGCGAATCGGGTGACTGCCCCGGTCGCCGCGTCTATGCCGGACAGGGACGCTACTGCGAACGGGAGCCACCAATGAAGTTTTTCGCCGACACTGCCGAGATCGGCGAAATTCGCGATCTGGCCGAGACCGGCCTGCTCGACGGAGTCACCACCAACCCCTCGCTGATCCACAAGTCGGGCCGCGACTTCGTCGAAGTGGTGCGGGAGATCGCGTCGATCTGCCCCGGCCCGATCTCGGCCGAGGTCGTGGCACTCGATCATTCCGA
>JASLBJ010000059.1 GCA_030146725.1 Sphingomicrobium sp.
AGCGCTCGCCAGGGCCGTCCGCACGATCGAAGCCAGCGGCCTGCGGATCGCGGGTAGAGTCCGACTCGAACAGGCGCCGCCGTCCACATTAAGTTCGACCCAGAGGACCGACGCGGCAGCCTGCAGGCTGATCCGCTCGGGCGCCTGTTCGAGTCGGACTCTACCCGCGATCCGCAGGCCGCTGGCTTCGATCGTGCGGACGGCCCTGGCGAGCGCTGCATCGCTGTCTCCCGCAATTAGCACCGGATGGCGATCAAAGGAGTAACCTGCGTCACCGTAGGAGGGGCCACGTTGGGCCTCGGTCAAATACGCGTTCATCTGAGGACGTCCTCTCCGCAATGGGTTAGACCGAGCAACGATGTTGTTAACCGGCATTGTGGACAAAAGTTAGACTATTTCGGCTCCATGACGGACCAGAATGCGTTATTTCAAAGCGCGAGGTTGTAGGTCACCCTGGACGTGGCGCGGGAGGGTCCAGGCCTCAGCCTCCCCCGAGTTCACGGACGACGGGCGGGAAGCTGATCCATATCGGTTCAACTCGTTTTCGCACAACAGTCGACGTCAGACGCCCTCGGGCAGGTCGCCGCCGCCGCTTAATTCCTCGAGCCACGGCCCGATCGCGAGCGCCTGCCACCCGCCGGTCGCGACGAAACCGCGGTTGAGGAACGCCCGCTTGCCGTAGCTCAGGGGTGCGCCATCCGGGCCGTCGACCCGGCCGCCTGCTGCAAGCAGCACGGCATGCCCGGCCGCCGTGTCCCATTCGCTGGTCGGCGACAGGCGCGGATAGATGTCGGCCTGTCCCTCAGCTACGACGCACAACTTCAGGCTCGACCCGATCGCCAGGTGCCCGCACCCATGGGCCACCTGCTCAAGGTAGTCTGCGGTCGCCTGGTTGAAGTGCGACTTGGACGCGACTGCAACCAACGGCTCGGTACGCTCGCGAACCGCAATCGCGCGCCGTCCCGAACTGTCCTCGAGCCAGGCGCCCTCACCGACCACTCCGGCGTGGAGGGTTGCGCGAGCCGGCGAGTAGACCGCTCCGAGCACCGGGACGCCCCCGGCGATCAGCCCGATATTAACCGTATAGTCGTTGCCGCCGCGAATGAACTCCTTGGTTCCGTCAAGCGGGTCGACGAGAAAGAAGGTGTCGCCGTGCGCGGGAATGCGTCCGGCGGCGACCTCTTCCTCGGCGATCACCGGCACTCGGGGCGCAGCCACGGCGAGCCGCGCAAGAATGATCAGCTCGGCCGCGCGGTCGGCTTCGGTGACCGGTGAGAGATCCCGCTTGGTCTCCACGTCGAAACCGCGGCGGACGATCTCCAGGATCGCCTCGCCCGCCTCGCGCGCCGCATTCCCTATGCTCTCGAGCAGCTCCAATCGGTCCCTTGCCAGCACCTTAGCGCGGCGCCAATCGAATACCGCCGTCGAGCCGGATGGACTCGGCGTTCAGATACACGTTCTCGACGATAAAACAGGCGAGCCGCGCATATTCCTGCGCCTGCCCCAGGCGCTTGGGAAACGGCACCTGCGCACCAAGCGCCTCCTGAACATTGGGCGGCATCATCGCGACCATCGGCGTTTCGAATACGCCTGGGAGGATCGTGTTGACGCGCACTCCGTCGTTCATCAGGTCGCGCGCGATCGGCAACGCCATGGCCAGCACGCCGCCTTTGGAGGCCGAATAGGCCGCCTGTCCGATCTGCCCGTCCTCGGCCGCGACCGACCCGGTGTTGATGATGCACCCTCGCTCACCATCCTCGACCGGATCGAGCGACACCATACCGTGCGCGCTATGCGCTATACTCCTAAACGTACCGATCAGGTTGATCTGGATCGCAAGCTCGAACTGCTGGAGCGGGTAGAATCGCGCTTCGCCGGTCTGCTTGTCGCGGGCTACCGTCTTGGCAGCGTTCGCGACGCCTGCGCAATTGACCAGCACGCGCTCCTGGCCATGAGCTTCGCGGGCGCGAGCGAAAGCGGCCGCCACGGTCTCGTCGCGGGTCACGTCGACTTCGCAGAACAGCCCGCCAATCTCGCCGGCCACGCGCTCGCCGCACTCGCGATCACGGTCGAAGATCGCGACCCTGGCTCCTCTCGCAGCAAGTTCGCGTGCGGTCGCTTCGCCAAGTCCCGAAGCTGCGCCGGTCACGACTGCTGCAATGCCATCGATCTTCATACGGTTTCGTTTCCCTGTGCACAGAGGGCTTGCACGTGCCGACAAGCGCGCCACTCCGCGAGTTTGACATTTGCGTCGCACTATCCCGGTCATCGGGCGCCGTCGAGTAGCGACAGGGTGATGCCGTCGGGGCACAGCCGTGCTGTCAAAGCACTTTAAGTCGGCTCTCAATCGGAAACTTCGCTGACTTTTCCTGGCCTGAGTGTAACAACTTAAGTCAAGTCGCCGTACGGCTGGCATTCATCACCACGCGGCCAAAGGGGCATGCATGAACCGGGAATTTTTCAAAGTAGCAATCGCCGCAGCGTTCGCAGCGGTACCATCTGCTGCACTCGCCCAGCCAACGGCCGCTGTCCCGCAGATCCAGTCCGCCGCGCTTCCCACCAGCAATGCGGTTAGTGCGTTCTACAAAACGTGGCGGACCCAACCGATGTGGTTCCAGGGCTCTGCGGCACGACCGGTTGCCGGTCAGCTGGTCGCGATCCTCAGGCGGGCCCAGTTTGATGGGCTCGACAGCGGACCGCAACTCGCCGCTCAGGTCCAGTCCGCGATTGCGCAGGTGGCCGCCAACCCTGCTGCAGCGCCTGCGGCCGATCAGTTGCTCTCCTCTGCCTGGGTCCAGTATGTGCAGGCGCTCAAGCGGCCGACATCGGGCATGATCTACGCCTATCCGGTACTCAAGCCACAGAACAACCGCGCCGACCAGATCATGCTGACCGCAGTTGCCGCGCCCTCGCTCGAGCGTCATCTGCAGGCCGTGTCCGGCGTCAATCCGATCTATACGCAGCTGCGTGACACCGCATGGCACCAGGCGCAGACACTGCCGGCCGCTGCGCCGGATCCGCGCCTACTCTCCAACCTCGACCGTGCGCGGGCACTTCCCGCCGGCGGTCGTTACATACTGGTCGATGCGGCCACCCAACGGCTGTGGATGTATGAGAACGGCCAGGCGGTCGACTCGATGAAGGTCATTGTCGGCATGCCCGAAATGCCCACGCCGATGATTGCCAGCATCATGCACTACATCACGCTCAACCCGTATTGGAACGTCCCCCACCATCTCGTGCGCAAGACCATCGCGCCCAACGTCCAGAAGCAAGGTCTCGCCTACCTCAAGACCCGTGGCTATGAGGTGATGGACCGCTGGACCGACGATGCCGCGGTTATCCCGTCCGACCAGGTCGACTGGAAGGCGGTTGGCGCGGGCAAGATCCAGATTCGCGTCCGCCAGAAACCCGGACCCGGCAATTCGATGGGAAAAATGAAGTTTCCGTTCCCCAGCGGGGAGGACATCTACCTTCACGATACGCCCAGTAAGGCGTTGTTCGCCAAGGACCAGCGCGCGCTCAGCAACGGCTGTGTACGACTTGAAGATGCGCGCCGGCTTGGCCGCTGGCTGCTCGGACGCGAGCCGGATGCGCCCTCGGACGATCCGGAAATCCGGATTCAGCTGCCGCAGGGCGTCCCGATCTATTTGACCTATCTAACCGCGCAGCCAACTGCCGGCAGCGTGAACTATCTCTCGGACGTCTACGGTTGGGACGGCGCGGCAGGAACGCAGGTCGCCAGCAACTAGGGTCTCGCCAACCGATTGATGCGTTCCTCACGACCAGTTCGGCGCTTCAGCCGTCTAGCCGTGACCGTTCCAGCCTCTGCTTGGCGAACAGCGAAGCTGGAACGGTCCGGCAGTCAGCGCTGGACCGCGGCCGCCAGCTTTTCCTGCAGCCGTCGATGCCCTTCCTCATTGTCGTCGATCAACTTGGCATAGGCCGCTTTCAACGCAGCCTGATCGTCGGTTGTGAAGGTCGCGACGATGACGTCGTAGATATTCCTGAATTCGGGCAAGCCCGCAATCACCGGGCCGACCGCCGGCAGGAGTTTGAGCACATTAGCAAAATCGAACATCGACTATCTCCCGATGAGCATGAGGATGGCGGTGACGCTGGTACGGGCCTCGCCGAGTGCCGCTTCGTAGCTTGCGGCATTGCCTGTCCGGTACGCACCCCGGACCGCCTGCAGCGCCGCATAGGCCTGTCTGTCTAAAGCGGCCACTTCGGTTGCCCGCTCGCCCTTGAGCACGCCGACGTCAACCGCCAGTTCGGCCGCGGTACGCGACGCCCTATAGGCAAGCTCGGCACCAAGCGCCCCCTGCTCGTCGAGCGCCGTGCTGTCGGCGATCGCCGCCGGTGCAGCGGGTATCGCTGTCCCGACGCACGCGCCCTGGGCAAGCGCCAGGCCCATGATGATTAATCTCAGCATCGTATTCCTCCTCCGCCGCCGCCGTGAGATCACGGCGATCGAACTTCTTGTAAGACTGTGACAGGCGACACCTCGAGGGCGCTTACGGGCGAGTCCGGCGTTCCGCGGACTGAGCTTCAGCGTTCAGCAGGTCGTCAACATTGTGATAATCCATGGCCTCCAGCGGATCGCTGCCCCCCTGCGAGCTCTTGAGGCGCTGTTATTCCAAGCGACTCGCTTGGCACGCGTTCGAAGCCATCACCTGCAACGGACGCTTAAATGCAGCACACGGCACGCCTGAAAGACGGGCGTGCCGGTCAAGCGCGCGCATCGGAACTCAGATCCCGCGCTCCGGTCGGAGCTGCCCAGAGAGTGCACTAGTTCGCCCTCTAAGGCCGACCACCGGCTCACGCTCACACCTCAAAGCGGACACCCGCTTCGATCCTGGCACGCAAAGAAAAGCCGGCCCGGGACAAACCCGGGCCGGCCATCATTCGATCGGACCTAAGCCCCAGAGTCGACGCTTAGCCGCGCTCTGGCTCGGGCGGCGGCGGCGGCGGCGGCGGCGGTGGCAGCGGGCAGCTGTCGGTCGCCAGAATCACCGAACCGTCCGGGCAGGTCTGCGTCGCCGGAGGCGGCGGAGGCGGCGGCGGAGGCGGCGGCGGAGGCGGCGGCGGAGGCGGCGGAGCGGCAAAGTTGAAGATCAGGCTCGCCAGCAGGCTGTGCGACCGGAAGCGGCCGCGCAGCCCGAAGTCGTCCAGACCGTCAGCACCGTCGAAGCGCAGCTTCGAAACGTTGAAGAAACGGTACTTCAGGCCAACGTCGAGGTTCGGTGACACTGCAGCACGAACACCGCCAATCACCTGCCATGCAAGCTTGGTGTCGCTATCGCTGATGCCAAGGCTGAGATCGTTGATGTCGCTACGAACGCGGACTTTGGCCAGGCCGACACCACCGCCGACATACCCATTCCACACCTGGTTGGCATCGCCGAAATCGAGCAGTGCATTGCCCATGGCGGAGATCGCACGGACGCGCCCGTCGGAATCATACAAGCCAGCTGGATCG
>JASLBJ010000066.1 GCA_030146725.1 Sphingomicrobium sp.
TCCACCCCGCCGCGCTCGCCCATGTCGAGCATCGTCTCGCCCCACGGATCGACCACCAGCGAGTGCCCGAACGTCTCGCGCCCGTCCTCATGCAGCCCGCCCTGCGCCGCCGCCACGACGAACAGCCCGGCCTCGATCGCGCGCGCCCGAAGCAGAACATGCCAGTGCGCCTTGCCGGTCGGCACCGTAAACGCCGCAGGAACGGCAATCGCGGTCGCCCCGGCCTCGGCCAGCGCCGCAAACAACGCCGGAAATCGCAGATCGTAGCAGATGCTCAACCCCAGCCGCCCGACCGGAGTCCCCTCCACCACGACCGCTCCACTGCCAGGCCGGTAAGTCGCGGACTCGCGCCAGCTCTCCCCCGTCGGCAAATCGACGTCGAACAGATGCAACTTGTCATAGGTCGCCCGAACCGCGCCCGCAGGATCGATCACGAACGCGCGATTGGCCAGTTTCCCGTCCTCGGTCACCACCGCCAAGGATCCCAAATGCAGCCACAGCCCATGCCGTGAAGCCGCTTCCCGCGCCGCCGCCAGCACCGGGTCAGCCTCAGCCGGGCACAGCCGTCCACGCGCCCGTGCCGAATTCCGGTCGAGCAATCCGGTCATCTCGGGCGTGAACAGCATCACCGCACCGCCCTGTTTCGCCTGTTCGACCGCCGCGACCAGCGCGCGCGCGTTCTGCTCCGGGTCGATCCCGGTGCGCGACTGGAACAACGCGATGCGCGCCAAGGCTAAACCCGCCGGCTAAGTGCTAGGCCGCGAGCAGCTGGTCGAGCTTGCCCGCGCGGTCGAGGGCCATCAGGTCGTCGCAGCCGCCGATGTGTCGCCCGTCGATGAAGATCTGCGGAACCGTCGTCCGGCCACCCGAGCGCTGAACCATCCTGGCTTTTTCCTCGCCTCCGAAATCAACCACATACTCACGGTAGCCGGGCGCCTTGGAATCGAGCAGGCGCTTGGCCCGGATGCAGTAGGGGCAGGTGGTCTTCGAATAGATTTCAACGTCCGGCACTTGTCATCCTTTGCATGCGGAACTGCACTAACGCATCAGTTGCGACGGACGCACCACGCGCGCCCAGCTGACCAGATGTACGCGCTCGGCGCCGCTGTTCAACAGGGTCCGCGCGCAGGCATCAGCAGTGCTTCCGGTGGTGAATACATCATCGACCAAAATCACGGTCCGTCCTTTCACCGTGGCCTCATCGCGCACCGCAAAGGCCCCGGCGACGGTGGTGCGGCGCTCCGCGTGGCTGAGACCACGCAGCGGCGGAGTCGCCTTGGTGCGCCGAAGCAGCATCGGATCGTGGATCAGCCCGGTCCGCCGCGAAAGCTCCCGCGCGATCATCGCCGACTGGTTGAAGCCGCGCTGCCACAATCGCCAGCGGTGAAGCGGGACCGGCACCAGCAGCGGACTGCCATCGCCGACCTCGACCAGCGGCGTCATGTACCGGGCCATGGTCTTCGCCACCGCCGTCTTGCGCGCATATTTGAGCTTCAGCGGAAGACCGCTGGTCAGCTCGCCATAGGCCACCGCCGCCCGCGCGCGTTCGATGGCCGGCGGATCGGCCAGGCACGGCGCACAGCGCTCGGCCTCGGTGCCTGACAGCGGGAGCCCGCACGACTGGCATCCGCCTAGCCCGAGGAACTCGATCCCGGTCCAGCACTGCGAACAGAAACTGTGCAGGACGTCGATGATCGTCCCGCAACCGGCGCAGCGCGGCGGGAGCGTGAAGTCGAGCAGCCAGCCCGACAGCCGCTTTGCTCCGACGATCACGGATACGCTCATCAGCCCTTGTCGCCTTCATGCGCTCGCCGCACAAGCACAAGCGTGCAGCCTCCATTGTTCGATATGCGCTTGCGGGTCCTGCGCCGCGACCGCGCAGCGCGGCTCGGCGCCGAGCTGTTCCTGCACCAGCGCGCCTTCGACGATTGCCTCGACCGCATCGCCCTCGTCTGCCGGCGGTTCGATCGCGCGCTGCTGATCGGCTGTCCCGATCCGGACTGGACGGGCCGGCTCGCCAATCTTGCCGCCGCCGTCGAGGCCGTCGACCCGGGACCGCTGTTCGCCCGGGCGTGCGACGGCCGTGCGGTGCAGGAGGACGAGGCGGACTGGCCGCCGGCCGCCTTCGACCTGTGCGTGGCGGTCGGCACGCTCGACAGCGTCAACGACCTGCCGGCCGCACTGCGCTCCATTCGCGGCGCGCTTCGTCCCGACTCGCTGCTGCTGGGCGTCGTCGCGGGCGGCGACAGCCTGCCCGTACTGCGCGGCGCAATGCATGCCGCCGACCAGCTTGCCGGGGCGTCATCGCCGCACGTCCACCCGCGTATCGAGCCCGCAAGCCTTGCTCCACTGCTGACGTCCTGCGGGTTCGTCATGCCCGTCATCGACGTCGACCGGGTCGAGGTCTCCTACCGCTCGTTCGGGCGGCTGATCCGCGACCTGCGGCACATGGGTGCGACCAACCTGCTCTCCGCACGGTCGCGAGCGCCGCTCTCGCGGCTCGGCTATGCGGCCGCGGCAGCCGCATTCATGACCGCAGGAGACGGCACCAGGACGATCGAGCGCTTCGACCTGCTCCATTTCGCCGCCTGGTCGCCACCCGCCTGAGCCTCCGCCCGAAACCCCGTCCCGAGTTCCCGTGCAGTGCGAGCCGCGGCCCCGTTAACGCTGTGCGCCGATCATCCGTTAACCGTGCGGCGCTACGACCGGCCGATGGACGTGTACCAGAGGAGGGTGGCTTGGCTGCTATCCGACAAGTGATGCGCAAGCTGCCTGCGGATTCGGCCGGCGCAACCGCGATTGAATATGGGCTGCTCGCCGCCCTCATCGCAGTTGCGATGATGGGCGGCCTGTCAGCCCTGGGAGGCGGAACCGGCGGCTTGTGGGCGAGGATCGGTCAAGCCGTCAGCAGTATTTGAGCAGCCCACCGCCCGGCTTAGGCGCGGCGGGTACCATAGACGACGAGCTTGACCCTCTGTCCTGGCGCCAGCCGGGTTCCCGCAGGCAGCCCGTTGAGCGACAGGAACCGCTCGAGCTGGAAGTCGCGATAGGCCATCCGGCTGGCGAGCGACTGCACCGTATCGCGGGGCGTAACCGCGACCACGTCGATGATCCGCGGCCGGATCGACGCCGCTTCGGATGGCGAGATCCGGCGCAGCGATCCGATCATCTCGCTGAACGGCCCGATGCCGACGCCGCCGCGGGTCAGCATGACGAAGTGATAGACGGTGTTCGCATCCCACTGGAACGCGGCCACGCTGACGTCGACCACGCCCGACTGGCTGTTCGCGCGCGCGGTCGCGATCACCGCCGGCAGGCCGTTGATCATGGTGCGCTGCGGCGGCTGCATGTTGATCTGCTGCCGCTCGCCGGCAAGCTCCTGGATCACGCGATAGGCATATTGGTCAAGCGGTCCGTTGTAGCGGCCGCCGCTGAACTGCGCCTGGCCCGCCGAGCCCTTGATCGACACCGCACGCGTGCTGTTCTGCATCAGATAGCCGACCGGAACGGCGAACTGGATGCGCAGGTCGGGGTGGAGGAAGCTGCGCCCGTCGATCACGCCCTGCGCCGGATCGTCGTCGACGAACACGCCTTCGAGCTGGTCCAGGAACTGGTCGCGATTGCGGATCCCGGTGCCGAGCCGACCGGTCGCCTGGGCGCCGGCCTGGGCGCGCTGGACACGGTTCTCGCTTAGTGGATGGGTGCTTGCCCATTCGGGCGTCTGCCGGTTGGTTCGACCCTGAACGCGGTTCTGCAGCGCACTTGCGCGGCCCAGTGCAGCGAGGATTCCGGGTCCGCCCGCGGGATCGTAGCCCGCATTGATCAGATAGCGGGTCGCCAGCGTGTCGGCCTGATATTCCTGCTCGCGCGAAAAGCCCAGGGTCGCCAGTTCGGCGCGCTGCTGGCTGGCTTGCGCAAGCACACTGCCGAGCCCGCCCCCGAGCACGCTTCCAAGCAGCGCACCAAGCACGCCCTGGACCGAGTTGCGCCGTGCCACCTGCTGGCGCGAACGCGCGTGATTGGCCGCGATATGCCCCGCCTCATGACCAAGCGCGAAGGCGAGCTCGGACTCGTCGTTCATCAGCCCCATCAGCTGGCGGGTGATGTAGACATAGCCGCCCGGCACCGCGAAGGCGTTCTCGACCGCCGAATTGAGGGTGGTGAACTGGAATGACTGGGTCGGGTTAACCACGCCCGAGAAATTCGCCACCCGCCGGCCGACCGACTGCACGTACGCCGCGCGCGATCCGGTTTCGGCCCCGCCGAACTCCTGCAGCAGCTCGGGGTGCTGGCGCTGCGCCTCGGCGACCTCGCGCGGGTTGAGCTGGCGCATCTGCGCCGCTGCCGGGCCCGACGTTAGGACGACCGAAGCCGCGGCCGACAGAAGCAGAAACTTGCGCATAATTCTCTCCACGTCCTTGACGGACCGGTCTGTATGAACGGCGTTTTGAACGGGACCTGACCATTTATGGTTCCCCCCGGGGAGCGGCCTAGCCGATCGCCAGGAACCTTGAGCGCCGCCGCGCCAGGAGCTCCTCGGGCGGGAGCAGCGCGCACTCGTCAAGCTCCTCCACTATGGCGCCTTTCAGCGAGCCAATGGCGCCACTGCGGTCGCGATGCGCTCCGCCAAGCGGCTCGGGGACAATGCGGTCGACGACGCCGAGCCCCTGCAGGTCGGCGGCGGTGATCTTCATCGCTTCCGCCGCCTCGCCGGCCTTGTCGGCGGTGCGCCACAGGATCGACGCGCAGCCTTCCGGGGAGATCACCGAATAGATCGCATGTTCGAACATCAGGACCCGGTTGGCGGCGGCGAGTGCGACCGCTCCGCCGGAGCCGCCCTCGCCGACGATCACGGCGATCACCGGCACCCGTGCGGCAAGACACTGCTCGGTCGACCTTGCGATTGCCTCGGCCTGCCCGCGCTCCTCGGCCTCGACGCCGGGAAAGGCACCCGGCGTGTCGACGAGGGTGACGATCGGCAGTCCGAAGCGGTCGGCAAGCTGCATCAGCCGCACCGCCTTGCGATAGCCTTCGGGCTTGGCCATGCCGAAATTGTGCTTGAGCCGTGAGGCGGTGTCGTCGCCCTTTTCATGGCCCATCAGCATCACGCGCCGGCCGTCGATCCGGGCCAGCCCGCCGATGATCGCGGGATCGTCGCCGAAGCTGCGATCGCCGGCAAGCGGGACGAAATCGTCGGCCAGCCCGGCGATGAAGTCCTTGAGATGCGGGCGTTCGGGATGGCGGGCGACCTGCGCCTTCTGCCACGGCGTAAGCCGCGCATAGGTATCCCGCAGCAGCTTGGTCGACTTGGCTTCGAGCTTGGCGATCTCGGGATCGATGTCGATCCCGCCGTTGACCGCGGTATCGCGCAGGGCCGCGACCCGCGTCTCCAGCTCGGCGATCGGCTTTTCAAAGTCGAGAAAGGTCAGCATGAGTGCCGCCGCGGGTAGGCTGAGCCTTCCGGCGCGTCAACGATCGCAGGTAGGCTGGACCTACCTGCGCCCAAACAGATCCAGGTAGGCTGGACCTACCTGCGCCTTAACGATTGCCGTCGGCAAGCGGATGGCGGGCGTTCACCAGTTCGACTAGCCGAGCGCTGTCGACATGCGTGTAGATCTGCGTAGTCGCGATATCGGCATGTCCGAGCAGCGACTGAAGCACCCGCAAGTCGGCTCCGCCCGACAGCAGGTGGGTGGCAAAGGCATGGCGCAGCACGTGCGGGCTGACCCGCTCAGGTGCGATTCCGGCCAGTGCGGCGACTTCGCGCACGATCTGGAACAGGCGCACCCGGCTGAGATGGCGCTTGCCGCCGGGAAACAGCCACGGAGTGCCGCCGGGGACGTGCCCAAGCCAGCGGCCGACCACCGCTTCGGCACGGGTCGAGATCGGCACCAGCCGTTCCTTGCCGCCCTTGCCCGCGATGATCAGGAACGGTTGCCCCTTGCGCAGCGCCCCGCGCGGCAAGGTCACCAGCTCGGTCGCGCGAAGGCCCGATCCGTATAGCAATTCGAACAGTGCAAGGTTGCGCAACGCTCCCGGTTCGTCGCTGGAAGCGCGCTCTTCGAGCAGCTCGAAAATGGCCTCGACCTCATGCGGCTCGAGGATCCGCGGCAGCGGCCGCTCAAGGTGCGGGCGCGGCAGGCCCGCCGAAGGATCATCCCCGCGCACGCCGTCTTCGACGAGAAAGCCGTAGAACCGCCGCAGGGCCGCCGCCCGCCGAGCGACCGTCGCCGGCGACAGCGTACCCCACTCCGCACCCAGGCGAGACAGGTCGGCGGCATCGGCAACCCCAAGCGAGCGCCCGACGACCTCCGAAGCGCGCTCGAGATCGCTTCGATAGGCCAAAAGCGTGTGCCGCGATGACCCCGCCTCGGCGGCCATCATGTCGAGAAACCGGTCGACCAGCGCGCGATCGTCAGGCGTCACAAGCGGGCGAGCGCCTCCGCGGCAATCATTCGCGCAGTGTAATCCTGTCCCGTTCGCCGAAGCGCCGCAACCGCGTGGAACATGTGTGACGACGGCAGCCGGTCGAACTCGGGAGTCTCGAAGCCCGCACCAGTCAGGATCAGTACGCTGCCCGGCTGGCGAAGCGCTGCCGCCTGATCGATCACCTGGGTCCAGCGGGTCCGGTGACCGATGGCCAGGCCGTTGCGGCGGTTGAGACGGTCCGCAAGCTCCCCGTCGATCCGGCCAAGCCCCGCTAAACCGGCGACCAACAGCGCGCTGCGCTTCTTGCCGCGGCTGTTATCACGGCCAATGAAGTCGCTTATCCGCCCGGCGCTGACGTCGATGCCGCTCGCATCGGGCGCGGCCAGCGCAAGCATCGCCCAGCTCGCGTCGGCGAATTGATCGTCCATCTGCTCAACGGTCGCCGCCCAGCGCGCAGCCTCGCGGTCATAGCCCCCGCTGAGCATCGCGGCGATGAGTTCGGGCGCATCCTGCTGGATCTCCAGGTCCGGCGCGATGCGGCTTGCGGCACGCGCGACCAGCGCTCGCGACGCCTCCTTCTGCAGCGATCCCTGGCCGATCGCGAGCAGCTTGCGGATCGCCCCCAGGCGCACTGCGCGATCGCGTCCGACGAACGCCAGGCGCACCTGCCAGGCATCCGTTCCCGACAGGTCCTCGGCATCGGTCGCATCGTAGATGAGCGAGTAGAGGTCGATCAGCGTCTGGGACGAAAAGACTCCAAGACCGGTCGCGATGCGCGCAGGCTGAAGCCGCTGCTGAGGCGACAGCAAAGGCGCTCGGGCCTGCCATGCAAGCAGGCGCGGAGCTGCTCCTTCGAACAATCGCTCTGGCGGCACCATGCCGGTGGCCGTCGCCAGCCCGAAGCGCCAGCTATTGAGCCGATCGACCGGGTCCCACTCGACGGTCGCCGCTCGCCCCGTGTCTGCACCGGCGCCAACTACCTTCTGCGCCAAAACGAGGTCGATTTCGCTCACCCGCCGCCGCCGCCGCACCGACTCGACCTGCGCCGCAGCGCTTTCGGGCTCACCCGACAGTGAGGCGCAGATCGCCTGGACCATCGGCTGCACCCGCTCCTCGACCTCTCCGATGCCCTCCTCGAGCGCACACAGCGCCGGCGGGTCGGCAGTGGCCAGCGCGCTCTGCACGGCAACCTGGAACATCTTGGGCGTGAAAACATCGACATCGACGCCCGCGACCAACATCCTGGCCGCGTCCGCCTCGCCCATCCTGAGCAACAGCCAAGCACGTTCCGCAGTCCAGTCTACCGGGTTGACGTTGCGCGGTGCCCGGGCGCCCACAAGCAGTGCGTTTCGAAGCGCGATATGCGCCCACCGCGACGCGAGCGGAGCCTTCGTGCGGCGCATCAGCGTCGACAGGAACGCGCCATTGGCATCGCCCCACGGGTTTGCTCCAAGGCCCACCTCGGCCGCATCGAGCGGCCCGGTAACCCACGGATCGCGACGCGCCCGATCCGGGATTTCGACCGGCGGCGGCGGGGGCTCGAACTCGAGCTCGCTCAGTTCGGCAACGCCCAGGTCGTCGTCCGCAGGCCGGGGCCGCACGGGTGCCCGGCGTGGTGCAGGCTGTGGCTGCGGCCGGGGCGATGCGGTGGTCGGTGCCGGAGTCGGCTGCACCGTTGACGCAGGCCGCGCTTCCGGCGCAGCTGCAGGAGGCGCCTGATCCTGAGCCAGCGCTGGCAGCCCGACCGCGATGGCCACGCCCGCCGAAGCGGCGAGCAGGACCTTAGCGCGCATTGCCGGGCAGACTGACGTCCGTCTCGATGGTGCGGGTTGGCACCTCGGTCGCCCGCGTCGACAAAAAGATCAACCCGCCGATCAGCAGCAGCACAAGCAGGATCGGAACTATCAAACGCGGCATGTCAGGGTGCACCATGGTCGAGCGGTCGAGGGCTTTTGCCGACCTTGAGCATCCCTGTATAGCCCCGTCCTGTGCACAGCCTGTCCAACCGCCTCGACCGTCCGCTCGTCCTCGTCGGCCTGATGGGTGTGGGCAAGTCGACGATCGGTCGGCGGCTTGCGCGGCGGCTGAGCCTGCCGTTCGTCGATAGCGACAGCGAGATCGAGGATGCCGCCGGCCTCAGCGCTGCCGAAGTGTTCGAGCGCTTCGGCGAGAAAGAATTTCGCGACGGCGAGCGCCGGCTGGTCGCCCGGCTGGTCGAGGGCGAGGTCCGGGTCATCGCTACCGGCGGCGGAGCTTTCGCTGATCCGCACACCCGCGATCTGCTCAAGCAGCGCGCGATCACCATCTGGCTCGACGCTCCGATCGATGTCCTCGCCGACCGCACGAGCCGCCGGAACAACCGGCCACTGCTTCGCACCGGCAATCCCAGAGCCACGCTCGAACGGCTCGCCGAGGAGCGCCGCCCTTCCTACTCCCAAGCCGATATCCATGTCCGAAGCGGCGACGGAGCCCATGGCGAGGTGGTCGAGGCCATCCTATGCGCACTCGACAATCACCTTGGCAGTGAAGCGAAGTCCTAGGCTGGCGTTCCCGCTTCCTCGTCTGCAAGCGGCTGATGTTCGGAGAACATTCGTTCCTTGGCCGCGTGCAGGTCACCCGTCTTGCTCTGCTGCTGGAGCCGCTCGGTGTCGCGCTCGCGATATTCGCCCTCGACCCGTTCGACCTCCGTGCGGACCACGCCCAGCTTGAGCAGAGCCTCGCGCCCCATCACGACGGCGCTCTCGAACAACTCGCGCTGGAGGAGTGACACGTCGACTCCATCAAGTTCCATCAGCTGCCGCCGATCATAGACCCGCACCATGACCGCTGCCTGCGGAAACGCCTCGAGCACGGCCTCGAGCGCCGAACGGGTCAGCGCGTCGCCATCGTTGCAAAACAGGATGGCCTCGGCCGTGTCCGCGCCCGCGGTGCGAAGCAGGTCGATGCGCGTGCCATCGCCGTAGTAGACCTTGGTCCCGAATGCCTCGCTAAGCTCGATCTGCGCGGGCTTGCGGTCGACGATTGTCACTGGAATGCCCTTGGCCATCAGCATCTGCGTTACGGTCTGACCGAAGCGACCGTAGCCGACGACGATGGCATTGGTCTGCGGAGAAACGTCGGGACCATCGAGATCGACATCGGTCTCGGGCAGGCGACCGATAACCCATTCGGTGATCCGCATGATGAACGGGGTTGAAACCATCGACAAGGTCACGACGGCGGTGAACAGCGACGCGACTTCAGGCGACACGAGCAGCGCTGCCTCCGCCTGGCCGAACAGCACGAAGCCGAACTCGCCGCCCTGGCTGAGCAGCAGCCCAAGCCAGATGGCGCGACCCTTCGGCAGGCCGAACAGCATCGCGATGCCGAAGATGACTGCGGTCTTGATGACGATGATCGCAATCGCCAGGCCAAAGACATAGAGCGGGTTGGCAGCGACTACGCCAAGGTCGAGCAGCATTCCGACCGACACGAAGAACATTCCGAGCAGCAGCGAGCGAAACGGCTCGACGTCGCTTTCAAGCTCGTGGCGGTAGGGCGATTCGGCGAGCACCACGCCGGCGATAAAGGCGCCAAGCGCCGTCGACAGATGAAGCTCGTGCATCAGTGCGGCGCTGGCGATCACCGCGAACAGCCCTGCCACGACGAACAGTTCGCGCTCGCCGAAGCGGCCGATCAGCCGGAACAAGGGGTTGAGCAGGAAGCGCCCGGCAAGCACCAGCCCGACGATTGCGCCCGCGGTATAGAGCGTGAGCAGCCACCCTGGCGGCGTTCCCGGATCGACCGGCGCTCGGGACAAAGCGGCGATAACCGTGATCATCGGCACGATCGACAAGTCCTGGAACAGCAGGACCGAAAAGGCGCGCTCGCCCGGCCGGGAATTGAGCTGGCCCGACGAGCGCAGCATTGGCAGCACCTGCGCGGTCGACGACAGCCCGAGCGGCAGGCCAAGTGCAAGCGACGCCCCGATGCTGAAGCCGAGCACGAGGTGGATGAGCCCGCTGAGCACCAGGCCGCACAGCACCACCTGCATCAGTCCGAGACCGAAGATGTCCTGGCGCAGCCGCCACAGCCTGCCCGGATTAAGCTCGAGCCCGACGAGGAACAGCAGGAAGGCGATCCCGATCTCGGCGACGCGCATGATCGCCTCGGCTTCTCCGACCACCCCAAGCGCATAGGGGCCAAGCAGGGCTCCGCCGACGATATAGCCAAGTGTCGCGCCGAGCCCGAGCTTGCGGAACAGGGTCACGAACAGCAGCGACGCACCGAGCATCAAGGTGGCGCTGAGAAGGAGGCTGCCGGTCGCGGCTTCGGCCGCTGCCTCGGTCATCGACCTTCGTCGCCAAGCGCCGCTGCAAGCGCCTGGAACGGGAGCAGAATGGCAGGATGGCGCGAGGGACGCGACCGCGCCGGGGCAAGTGCCTCGATCCCCGGCCAGCGCGGCGCGATCGTCGCGCCGGCAAGCCAGTCGGCAATCTCCGGCACCGCCGCACGCACCTCCGCCGGATCACGCCCCGCGGCTCCGGCAGCCAGGATCGCAGCGGACGCCTGCCCAAAGGCACAGGCCTGAACCGCTTGGGACAAAGCGGCGATCCGCCCTGATTCGTCGAGCTGTACCTGCGTCCGGATAACGCTCCCGCACGTCCGCGAACGCCGTTCCGCACTGCCGTCGGCCGGCTCAAGCTCAACGGGCTCCGCAAGCCCGGCGGCAAGCCGCAGGATCTCGGTCGTGTACAGCGGCGCGTTCATGCCCGCCGCCATGTGGTGCCCTGCGGCCCGTCCTCAAGCAGGATTCCATCCGCCTTGAGCTCGTCGCGGATGCGGTCGGCGGTCGCGAAGTCGCGGTTTGCCTTGGCGGCGCTACGTTCCGCGACCCGATCCTCGACGGACGCTGCTGCAGACTCGGTCAAGCCCGTCCGGAACCAAGCCTCGGAACCTTCGGCCATCAAGCCCACAAGGTTGGCCGTCGCTCTGAGGCTTGCCGGGTCCGGGATCGCCATCAACCGTGTAAGTGCAAGAGGCGTGTTTAGATCATCCGAAAGCGCGTCGACCACGCCAGCATCGGCAGTGCCAACCTCCTCATCGTACGCATTCCGGTACAGTCGATCGAGCATCGCCTTCGATTGCTTGATGAGAGCTTGGGTCCACGGCAGTGGCGATCGATAATGCGCTGACAGGAGGGCCAGCCGCAGGGTCTCGCCCCTGTGCCCCGCCGCAAGCAGATCGCTGACGGTTACGATATTACCGATGCTCTTCGACATCTTCTCGGCGCCCATGTCGACGAAGCCGTTGTGCACCCAGTGACGGGCCAGCGGGGCTCCGCCGTGCGCGCAGCGGCTCTGCGCAATTTCGTTCTCGTGGTGGGGGAAGATGAGGTCGAGCCCGCCGCCGTGAATGTCGATCGTCTCGCCAAGGTGCGCCTGGATCATCGCCGAGCATTCGATGTGCCAGCCCGGGCGCCCCCGTCCCCACGGCGAGTCCCAGCCGATGACCTCTTCGGCACTTGGTTTCCACAGCACGAAGTCGGCTGGATCGCGCTTGTAGGGTGCAACCTCGACCCGCGCGCCAGCGAGCATCGCGTCACGATCACGGCGGCTGAGCGAACCATAGTGCGGGTCGGACGGGACACTGAACAGCACGTGCCCTTGCGCCACGTAAGCATGGCCTAGGTTGATCAGCCGGCCAATCATCGCAACCATCGGCGCGATCTCTGCGGTGGCATGCGGCGCGATATCCGGGGCGGCGACCCCGAGGGCCGCCATGTCCTCCAGATAATGCTGCTCGAACCGCTCGGTTATCACCGCAGCGTCCACGTCCTCGGCTTCCGCGGCCGCGATGATCTTGTCGTCGACGTCGGTGATGTTGCGCGCATAGGTCAGGCTGTCGGCGCCGTATCGATGGCGGATCAGCCGCGCGAGCGTGTCGAACACCACTGCCGGGCGGGCGTTGCCGATGTGCGCGCGGCCATAAACCGTTGGTCCGCAGACATACATTGTGATCCGCTTCGGGTCCGCCGGCTCGAAGGCGCGTTTTTCGCGGTGCAGCGTGTCGTAGAGGCGGATCATTGCTCGTCGCCTGCCAGCCGCCGCGCCTCGACCCAGTCGACGATCGCGCGGCCGCTCGCGTTGAGTAGCGGGAAGGTGCGCGACTCCGTCATCCACTCAGGCCGCTCGGCGTCGGTGCCATAGATCATGTCGGTTGCGAGGTTGGCGACGAGGAAGAACAGGGTCGCACCGATCAGCCCCTTGAGCATCCCGAAGCCGCCGCCGAGAACGCGATCAAACGGGCCAAGCACTGACTTGCGCGTTCGCTGGCCGATCAGCCGAGCAAGCAGCTTGACCAGCAGGAAGCTCGGCACGAACAGGATTGCGAACGCGACTACGGCTGCGCCTGCGCTGGTCCCGACGCTTGGCAGCATGCCCTCCCACAGCTGGGGGTGGAACAGCTTGACCATCACCACGCCGACCACCCAGGCGAGCAGCGACAGCAGCTCGTGAACGAAGCCGCGGACGAAGCCGATCATCGCTCCGCCGCCAAGGAGCAAGAGAGTAAAGATGTCGAGCGCGGTCATCGGGCTCCCGCTAGCGAACTCGTCGAGTCATTGCGAGCCGGGCGAAGCCTAGCGCCCGAGGATCTGGTCGACGAGGCTGCCAAGGTTAGCGAAGTGGGTCAGGGCGATCCCATCCGCCTTTGCACCCGGTGGCGCCCAGGCCCGCTCGAAGCCGAGCTTGGCTGCTTCCTTGAGCCTGAGGCCGGCATGGGCGACCGGGCGGACCTCGCCCGACAGCGCGATCTCGCCGAGGATCACGCCGTCGCCGGGAACCGGCCGTTCGGACAGGGCCGAGACCAGAGCGGCGGCGACGGCGAGGTCGGCGGCGGGGTCGGTCAGGCGATAGCCGCCGGCGACGTTGAGGTAGACTTCGGAGGTTGCGAAGCTGAGGTTGCAGCGGGCCTGCAACACTGCGAGCACCATATTAAGCCGACCCGGATCGCAGCCGACCGCCGCTCGGCGGGGTGTTGCGCCGGTTGCAAGTCTGACGACAAGTGCCTGTATTTCCACGAGAACCGGGCGGCTGCCTTCGAGCGCGGGGAAGACGCTGGTGCCGCTGACCGGATCGCCGCGCTGCGTCAGGAACAAAGCCGATGGGTTCGGAACTTCGGTCAGGCCGGCGCCTTCCATTGCGAAGACGCCGATCTCGTCGGTGCCGCCGAAGCGGTTCTTGACCGCGCGCAGGATGCGATACTGATGGCTTCGCTCGCCTTCGAAGCTGAGCACCGTGTCGACCATATGCTCGAGCACGCGCGGACCGGCGATGCTGCCGTCCTTGGTCACATGGCCGACCAGCACCAGCGCCGTTCCGCGCTCCTTGGCGAAGCGGACCAGTTCCTGCGCGGAGGCACGGACCTGGCTGACGGTCCCCGGGGCGCCTTCGATCAGGTCCGAGTGCATCGTCTGGATGGAGTCGATCACCAGCAAGGCTGGCGGCTCGCCGTTTCCGACGGTGGTCAGGATGTCGCGAACCGAGGTCGCCGCGGCGAGCTGGACCGGCGACTGGCCAAGGCCCAGGCGGACTGCGCGCAGCCGCACCTGCTCGGCCGATTCCTCGCCCGAGACATAGACCACGCGATTGCCCGCAGTAGCTAGTCGAGCCGCCGCCTGGAGCAGCAGCGTCGATTTGCCGATTCCCGGATCGCCGCCGATCAGCAGCGCCGAGCCGCGCACGATGCCGCCGCCGATCGCGCGGTCGAACTCGGCGATTCCGCTCGACAGCCGCTCGGGGAGTGTCGCCGGACTGTCGAGCCCGACCAGTTCGACCAGCCGCCCGCCACCCTGGAGGTTATGCTTGGCGGCGAAGATGCTCGAGACTTCGGCGCCCTCCTGGATCATCGTGTTCCACTCGGCGCAATCGGGGCACTGGCCTTGCCAGCGGCTGCTGACGGAGCCGCACGCCTGACAGACAAATCGGGACTTGGGCTTGGCCATCGTTCCACTCGTCTAAAGGCTATGCGGCCAAGCGCAACGTGTGAGCCAAGCGCTCGTTAAGCCTGAACCCAAACCCATGTTAAGAGGATGAGCACGATGCCCTACGCCAAGGCCAAGGACGGAACGCAGCTATATTACAAGGACTGGGGCCAGGGTGACCCGGTCGTCCTGCTCCACGGCTGGCCGCTGACCGGCGATACGTTCGACGATGCGGGACTAGCTCTGGTCGACGCGGGCAAGCGCTGCATCATCCCCGACCGCCGCGGCTTCGGACGGTCGGACCAGCCGTGGACCGGCTACGACTATGACACCTTCGCCGACGATGTCGTCGCGATCCTCGAGGATGCCGGGATCAACCAGCCGGTCGCCCTGGTCGGCTTCTCGATGGGCGG
>JASLBJ010000233.1 GCA_030146725.1 Sphingomicrobium sp.
GCTGGTCGGCGTGGTCGATGCCGACCTTGGCCTTCAGGGCGGCGACCTGAGGGCGGCCGAGCGCAGCTTCCAGCAGATCCAGCAGGTCGCCGGCCGCGCCGGCCGTGCCGACAAGCCGGGCCGGGTGCTGGTCCAGACCCATGATCCGGAGGCGCCGGTGATTGCCGCCCTGGTCTCCGGGGATGCCGCGGGCTTCTACGCGGCCGAAACGCAGGCGCGGCACGAGGCGGCGATGCCGCCGTTCGGACGGCTCGCGGCGATCATCGTGTCGGCGGAGGATGCCGGCGAGGCCGAAGCCACGGCCAGGCGCATCGGCAAGGCGGCGCCGACGGTCGAGCAGATGGCGGTGTTCGGCCCCGCCCCTGCCCCATTGGCGATGCTTCGCGGGCGCCACCGCCAGCGGCTGCTGGTCCACGCCGCGCGCAGCCTCGACGTGCAGGACGTCATCCGCGACTGGTTGGCGAGCGTCGAATGGAGCGCAAAGGTGCGCGTCGCGGTCGACGTCGATCCCTACAGCTTCCTTTAGGAGAAGCACGGCAGGTCAAGGGATTGCAAGGCTTGCGGGGGCTGATAGTCTCCACGCTGCCGACCGGGGGGGTCATCCATGTACAAGAGTGTTGCGGCAATGCTTGCCGCGCTGTTCGCCGCCGCTGCGGAGCCGGCTTTTGCGGCCGACTGGCACGAAGCGAGATCGAAGCATTTCACCATCGTGTCGAAGGACACCCCGAAACGGGTTCGCGCCTTCGCCGAGAAGCTCGAGCGGTTCGACCAGGCGGTGCGCTACGTCCGCGGGATGGAAGATCCGGCGCTGACGGATGCCGGCAGGGTCAAGATCTTCGTCCTTCCCAACGAACGCTCGATGATCGAGCTGACCGGATTGGGCCACGCGCGCGGAATGTACGTCTCGTCGGCGTCAGGCGCCTATGCGTTCGTAACCGACGCTCCGTCGATCCAGATGGTCCAGGGATCGAGCGTCGGTGTCGAGACCGTCCGCGGACTGCTCGGAACGACGCAGATCTTTTTCCACGAATATGCGCATCATCTGCAGCTTCAGGACAATTCGCTGGCCGTCCCGGCATGGTTTCGCGAAGGGTTTGCGGAATTCTTCGCAACCGCCGAGATCGAGCGCGACGGCAGCGTCACCATCGGCAAGTTCCCGCAATACCGGTCGTGGGCGGTGTTCGCCCAGCGCGGGCTGCCGCTCGAGCAGATCGTCGGCGGGACCTACACCAGGCTTACCGGCGAGGAGATGGAGCGGCTTTACGGACGCGGCTGGCTGCTGACGCATTATCTGACGCTCGATCCGAGCCGACGGGGGCAGCTGAGAAAATATCTCGATGCGATCCAGGAGGGTGTCACGCCACTCGATGCGGGACGCGCTGCGTTCGGTGACATCAAGGCGCTCGACAAGGCGCTCGACGCTTATATCGCGCCGAGAAAGCTGATGGGCTTCACGGTGAGCGCCAAGGTCATCCCGATCGGCGAGATCGCCGTCCGGCCGCTGCGTAAGGCGGAGGAAGCCGCGCTTGGCGTGCACATGCGGTCCAAGCGCGGAGTCGACGCGGCCCGTGCGGCGGCGGTGGTTGCCGACGCCCGCAGGGTCGCGGCAGCCTATCCCGGCGACGCCATGGTCCTCGCCAGCCTGGCGGAAGCGGAGTTCGATGCGGGCAACAACGCCGCCGCCGAGGCCGCGGCCGATCGCGCGCTTGCAGCCGATCCCAAGACTGCCGCGGCACTGATCTACAAGGGGAAGGCGCAGATGCGGCTTGCATCGGGCAAGGCGTCGGCGAACTGGGACGGAATCCGCAGCTGGTTCACGCGTGCCAACACGCTCGATACCGAGAATGCCGAGCCGCTGGCGCTCTATTACCAGACGTATGGCGCGGCGGGCCGGGAACCGACCCGGAACGCGATCGACGCCCTGCTCTACGCGGCCGACCTGGCACCGCAGGACGATTCGATACGGGCGATGGCGACACATCAGCTGATCGTCGGGAACCGCCTGGCCGAAGCGAGGACGATGTTCGCGCCTTTGGCGTACCACCCGCATCTGCCCGAGAACTGGCGCGCCCGGAACCGGATGATCATGGACGCCCTCACCGCAGGCAACGGCAGTGCCGCCGTCACGCTGATGAGTACGCCGCCGCCAGGGGTGAGCATGCCGAACAACCCGGACGGCGGGCGCCCGGCCGGAACCTAGAGCAGGGTCCGGGCGAGGCCCTCGGCTTCGAGCAGCTTGCGCTTGCGGTCGAGGCCGTGGGCATAGCCGCCGAGGCTGCCGTCGCTGCGCACGACCCGGTGGCACGGGATGAGCACGGAGACGTGGTTGGCGCCATTGGCCGAGCCGGCGGCGCGAACCGCACCGGGCTTGCCGACGGCCGCCGCGATCTGCGCGTAGGAGCGGGTCTCGCCGGGCGGGATCTTGCGCAATTCCTGCCACACCGCTTCCTGGAAAGCGGTTCCGGCGACGTCGAGCGGCAGGTCGGGCATGGTCGCGGGAGTCTCGACCGCAGCCAGCGCGCCCGCGACCAGCTCGGCCATCGCGCCGTCGTCCTTGATCAGCGTGGCGCGCGGGAAGATGCGCCGGAGCGCGTCCTCGCCCTCGTCGAAGGTCAGCCGGCAAATGCCCTTGGCAGTCGCCGCGACCAGCATCTGGCCAAGCCTGCTCGGCACCACGATCCAGCGGATGCTCTCGCCGAACCCGCCGTCGCGCCAGGCGGACGGCGTCATTCCGAGCCGGTCGCGGGCGTCGGCGTAGAAGCGGCT
>JASLBJ010000240.1 GCA_030146725.1 Sphingomicrobium sp.
GCCAACGTCGAGCGGATCGAGCATCTCCCACCATCGGAGCATGCCGGCTTCTATGCGGGCTCGCGTTTCGCGCTGAACGTCACCCGCCACGACATGATCGCCGCCGGCTGGTCGCCCTCGGTGCGCCTGTTCGAGGCCGCCTCCTGCGCAACCCCGGTGATCTCGGACAGATGGGACGGGATCGACAGCCTGTTCGAGCCCGACCGCGAGATCATCCTTGCCGAAACCTCTGATGAGGTGGTCAAGCGCCTGTCCTCATCCACGGATGCGGCGGCGGTCGGGCAGGCGGCGCGCGCGCGCATCCTCGCCGCCCACACCGCCGAGCACCGCGCCGCCGAACTTGAGCAGCACCTTACCGAAGCTGCCAACAAGAAGGCGCGTCCGAAACGCGGGCGTCCGGCCAAGCCGGAGAAGATCGCGCTGGTCACCGGCGGGGCGGGCTTCATCGGGTCGAACATCCTCGATCGGCTGATCGGGGAGGGCGCGCGCGTCGTCTGCCTCGACAGTCTGCTGACCGGGCGGCTGGAGAACCTGGCGCACCTCGAACGCGAACCCCGCTTCGAGTTCGTGGAGCATGACGTGATCGATTCCGTGCCGCAGCGCCTCCGCGCCAGCCGTGCGCGCTTCAGCCACATCTATCATCTCGCCTGCGCCGCTTCCCCGCCGCACTACCAGGCAGACCCCGAGCACACGATGCTCACCAACGTCCTGGGCACGCGCAACATGCTGCGCCTCGCGGAAGAGTGTGGCGCGCGGCTGCTGCTGACCTCGACCAGCGAGGTTTATGGCGATCCGGAGTTGCATCCGCAGACCGAGGACTATCGCGGGGCCGTCAGCTGCACCGGTCCGCGCGCCTGCTACGACGAAGGCAAGCGCGCCGCGGAAACGCTGGCGTTCGACTTCCTTCGCCTCGGTCGCGCCGACGTGCGCGTGGCCCGCATCTTCAACACTTATGGTCCGCGAATGCGCAGCGACGACGGACGGGTGGTCTCCAACGTCGTCTGCCAGGCGCTCGGGAGCGACGACATCACCGTATACGGCGACGGCTCGCAAACCCGTAGCTTCTGCTTCGTCGACGATCTCGTCGAGGGGCTCTTGCGGCTGATGGACAGCGAGACCGCAGTCGGCGTGCCCGTCAATCTCGGCAACCCCGACGAGCTGACCGTTTGTGATTTGATCGACCGGGTGATTGCGCTGACGGGCAGCCAATCGCGCATTGTCCGCCTGCCGCTGCCCGAGGACGATCCCCGTCGCCGCAAGCCCGACATCGGCAGGGCCCAGGCGCTGCTCGGCTGGTCGCCACAGGTGCAGCTGCAACAGGGGCTCGAAGCCACGATCGACTGGTTCCGCGATGCGCAAAACCGCACCGTGGTGCCGCTGCGGCGCGACCCGCCGATGACCGTCGCTGCCGAATAAGCGAGAGAATAACATGAGTGAAGGCACCATGCGTGCCGCGGTGCTTGCCGCGCCCGGAACCGTGCGGATCGAAATCGTACCCAGGCCCGAGCCCGGTCCGGGCCAGGTGCGTGTCAGGCTCGAAGGGTGCGGCGTGTGCGCATCCAACCTGACCCCGTGGGAAGGGCCGGAATGGATGACTTTCCCGACGGCGCCGGGCGACCTCGGCCATGAAGGCTGGGGGGTTGTCGATGCGCTCGGTGAAGGCGTCGCGGACCTTGTTGTGGGCGAGCGCGTCGCGATGCTCAGCGGCAAGGCTTATGCAGAGTATGACGTGGCCGAAGCGACGTCGGTGGTGCGCTTGCCGGCAGCGTTCGACGGCGCCGCCTTCCCAGGCGAGCCGTTCGGCTGTGCGATGAACATTTTCCGGCGCAGCGGCATCGAGGCAGGCCAGACCGTCGCCATCCTCGGCATCGGCTTCCTCGGCGCGATCCTCGTCCGCCTCGCTTCTCATGCAGGGGCGCGCGTGATCGCGATTTCGCGGCGCCAGGAGTCGCTCGATCTCGCGCGCAGGATGGGCGCGGCCGAGACCATCCCGATGCACGACCATTATGCAATCATCGACACTGTGAAGCAGCTGACCGGCGACCGCTTCTGCGATCGGGTGATCGAAGCCGTTGGCAAGCAGTGGCCGCTCGACCTCGCAGCCGAACTGACCGGCGAGGGTGGTCGGCTGGTCATCGCCGGCTACCACCAGGACGGCCCGCGCCAGGTCAACATGCAGCTGTGGAACTGGCGCGGGTTCGACGTCGTCAACGCACATGAGCGCGATCCCGCAATTGCGCGACGCGGAGTCGAGGAAGCGGTCGCGGCGATCGAGTCGGGGTTGATCGACCCGGCGATGGTGGTCACCGACCGCTACCCGCTCGAGCGGCTCGGCGACGCGCTCGACGCGACGCGCAACCGGCCCGGGGGCTTCGTCAAGGCAGTGGTCGTGCCGTGATCCGGCTCGGCTTTCTCGGGGCTGGCTGGATCGGCCGCAACCGCATGGAGGCGATGCTGGCCACCGGCCTGTGCGAAGCGGTGGCGATCTGCGACCCCGACCACAACATGGCGCATCAGGCGCAGGCTGCCGCCCCGGACGCTGCCCTCGTCGCCTCGCTCGACGAACTGCTTGCGGTCGGCGTCGATGGAGTGGTCATCGCCACACCAAGCGCGCTCCACGCCGGGCAATGCATCCAGGCGTTCGAGGGCGGCGCCGCGGTCTTCTGTCAAAAGCCGCTCGGTCGTAACGCGGTGGAGGTCGCGGCGGTGCTCGATGCTGCCTGCACGGGCGACCGCCTGCTCGGAGTCGATCTCTCCTACCGCCACACGGCAGCGCTGCAGGCGATCCGCGAGCGTGTGAAAGCCGGCGATCTGGGCCGTATTTTCGCCGTCGACCTGACCTTTCACAACGCCTACGGCCCAGGTGCCGGCTGGTTCTGGGACCCCGCGCTCTCGGGCGGCGGCTGTCTAATCGATCTCGGTGTGCACCTCGTCGATCTTGCACTCTGGCTGCTCGATTTCCCTCAAGTCACCGGCGCCCGCTCGACTCTGCTGCGCGATGGCCTCCCAATCCAATCCGGGGAGGTCGAGGATTATGCCACGGCCACTCTATCGCTGGCCAATGGGTCCGAGGTGCGAATCGCCTGCTCCTGGAACCTCAATGCCGGCCAGGACGCGGTCATCGAAGCGACCGTCTTCGGCACGCGGGCCAGCGCCCGAATGCGCAACGATAACGGGTCCTTCTTCGATTTTCATGGCGAATTGCTTACCGGTCGGAACTCCCGCCGCCTAACATCGCCGCCCGACGATTGGGGCGGCCGCGCCGCAGCCGAATGGGTGCGTCAGCTGGCCGCCGGAGCGCGCTTCGCGGGTTCGACGAGCGGACTGCTCGACACGTCCCGTTCACTCGACCTGCTCTACGCCTGCGCCTCCCCATCCGGAGTGACCCATGCGCCTGGCTAAGACCTTCGCCCTTTCCGCCGCGCTGCTGGCCGCCGCGGCCCCAGCCCGCGCTGCCCAGCCGCAGCTTGCTACTGCGGTCCTCGCGGGCGGTTGCTTCTGGGGAATGGAAGCGGTGTTCGAACACCTGAAGGGCGTGCGCGACGTCGTCTCCGGCTATGCCGGCGGAAGCGCCCGCGATGCCAATTACGAGGCGGTCAGCAGCGAGCGCACCGGCCATGCCGAGGCTATCCGCATCACCTATGATCCGACGAAGATCAGCTATGGCCAGCTGCTCGACATCTACGCCCGCGTGGCTCACGACCCGACCCAGCTCAACCGCCAGGGGCCCGACACCGGCCCAAGCTATCGATCGGCGATCTTCCCGCAGAACGCCGGCCAGCAACGTGCGGCACAGGCGTTCCTCGCCGGGCTCAGCAAGGCTCGCGTCTATCCCCGCCCGATTGTCACGAGGATTGAAAGCGGCGCCTTCTTTCCCGCCGAGGCGAGCCACCAGGATTTCGCCCGCCGCAATCCTAATCACCCGTACATCGTGATGCACGACCGGCCGAAGGTCGCCAAGCTGCGCAAGACCTATCCGCAATATTGGCGCGCCTGAGAGGGTCGGCCGGACCTCGCTCTAATTCACCCGGGTGATGATCAGGGTTACGTTGTCAGGCGCACCGCGGGCGAGCACTGTCTCGATCAGTCGGTCCCCAGCCTCCGCCGGCTCGCCCGAGATGAGCTCCGCAAGCAGCCCCTGGTCATCAACCAGTTTGGTCAGTCCATCGCTTGCAAGCAGGAACTGGTCACCGGGCCGCGCCTCGCCCTCGCTGGTGTCGACGACAAGCTCGCGCGCAGCCCCGACCGCCCGGGTGATGACATTGGCGTCGGGATGCTGTTCGGCCTCGTCGGCGTTCAACATGCCAGTATCGACGAGATCCTGCACGAGGCTGTGGTCGCGGGTCAGCGGGACGATGTCGTTGCCGCGTATGCGGTACGCGCGGCTATCTCCGGCCCAGAAGCAGCAATAGCGTCCGTTTCCGATTGCAAGCCCGACAACGGTGCTTCCGATGGTCCGCGCCCGCAAGTCGGAATGGGCAAGATCGATCAGGCTCCGGTTGACCTCCATGAGCACTGCTATTGCATCTGCGACGAGCGCCGTCGGCTCGCCGTTTGCCGGCAGGTTGGACAGCGCCTCGGCGATCATCCTGCTGGCGACCTCGCCGGCATCATGGCCACCCATGCCATCGGCCACCGCCCACAGTCCGGTGTCGGTGCGCTCGAGCAGCGAGTCCTCGTTCACCTTGCGGCGAAGCCCGACATGCGTGCGCGTGATGCAATCGAAGTTCATCCGTTCCCCACGTCAGACGGCATCAGACTAGCAATTCCCTGAGGTTCGTGCGATTCGCTTTTAGCATTGCAATTCGGGGAAACAGGCAATGAATAAAGCGTACAGTACCAAGGCGTGACCGCCCGGTACCGTGCTTCGCGAGTGGCGACTCGAAGGCAACGAACTCGTCGTGATCAAGGATTACTTCCCCAGTTCGATCAGCGAGCGCGATGCCGAGGACACGCTCGTCGCGATCCATTCCGACGGCGAGGACCGCTGTTGTCCCAGGCCGACCAGACCAGGACCTTTCTGACATTCCTTCTCAACAATCGTCTGGAACGCTCTGATCCTCGCGCGGGCCAGCAGCGCCAGACCGGCCACGCAACGAAGGCGCTTAGGCGATGATCGAAACGGTGCTGGTCACAGTGTGCACCGTTGCGATTTGCTTCCTGCTTCACCTTGCAATCCTTGATCGCCTTGCCCGGATGATCGATCGCTCGGTGCCCGTCCGCCGCCCGATGCTCGTCGTTATCTTCACGCTGTTTGCCGCGCACCTGCTCGAAGTTCTGATTTACGGGCTGGCATTGTGGCTGCTGGACTGGCGCGGGCACGGCATGCTGAGCGGCGCCGTGGTCAGCGGCGGAGGCTCGCTCCTCGATCATCTCTATTTCTCGATCACCTGCTACACAACGCTCGGGATCGGCGACATCATCCCCGAGGGCGAGATCAGATTGCTGGCCGGAATCGAGGCGTTAAACGGACTGGTGCTGATCGCCTGGAGCGCCTCGTTTACCTATCTTGTCATGGAGCGGCTGCTCCGAGTGGAGCGGGCTCGCAGCCC
The DNA here is from genome assembly GCA_030146725.1 of Sphingomicrobium sp. Classification (GTDB taxonomy): domain Bacteria; phylum Pseudomonadota; class Alphaproteobacteria; order Sphingomonadales; family Sphingomonadaceae; genus Sphingomicrobium. Next base: position 5,553 of record JASLBJ010000240.1, read on the forward strand.
TGGCCAGCCGAAGCTGGATTAGGCGGTACCTCTCAATCGGCGCCTCGTTCCTTCGCGGCGCAGGGGAGGGCGGCTGTCGCCTGGCGAACCGCTGCGCAGTCGAGGGCACGGGCTCGTGGGCTGGTGGGGTGCGGGTACCGCCGTGAGAACCGCGCTCACCTCGGTCGCCGAACTCTTCAGGTTGAATTGCGAAGAGTGGTGAAGGCAGACCTGGGCTCAAGTTCGGCCGTCGATGCGGCTCGTCGCCTCAGAAGCGAAAGCGAGCGCCGAAGAAGTGACCGGCGACTGCGTACTGTCGCTGTTTTAGAATCGTTCATCGTTAACGCGGTCCGGCACCGCTGGCGCGACGCCAGGAAAGCTGACTAGATTCTACCCTCACAATTTGATCAGCAAACTGTGGTGTCCGGGGGGACGTCGAATGGTTTCAAACCACAGGTTTTACTTCAGACGCGCTGCCGAAGAAAGAATGAGGGCAGCTCGCGCTCTCACCGCAGCGGCGCGTGAACGGCATCAGGTCCTGGCTCGCCAGTTCCATGCCCGCGCGGAGGAGCGCGACTTGCGAACATCTGGCTGACCTGCGTCAGTGCTCCGCTTGGGCTTGGTTCCGACCAGGCAGGAGAGGTGCAGATCGCAAGCTAACGCGGTTGGAGTGCATCTTCACCGCGACGATCAAACCACAGCAAATATTCCGAGTTTACGCCTTGGGGGGCAATAAGATGAAAGCTTTCACCTTGTTATCGGCGCTCGTCTTCGCCGCGTTCTCGACCAGCGTCAATGCGGCCAAGCCGGTGCGGGTGCCCGTAACTTCGGTAAACCCGATGGATCCGAGTGCGTGGCAAATAGGGCCGATCACTTCGGTCAAGAATTATTCGGTCAACATGCCGCTAAGCCCGTCGGCACATCCAGGCGGCGGCTGGTACTTCGACATTCCTTACCCGACGGCTCAGGCCGGGCATGTTCATTACGTGACGTTCAAGCATGGCACCTTGTCGGGCAAGACGCGGCTCGTCATGCGCTATCGGATCGAAATGGCGGACGGCGTCCAGATCGTCCCGACCAAGGAGCAGCCGAATACCTTTCCGTCGATCCTGACGCTCTACTTCCAGCGACGGGGCGACGACTGGAGCGCGAATGGGAAATACGAAGCCTACCGGTGGTGGGCGACCTTCGCGTCGGTGATGCCACTGACTGCAGGCGAACACGAGTTGTCGGTTCCGCTCAACGGGAACTGGACCGCGCTAGGTACCTCAAGTGCCACCACCAACCCCCGGGCATTCGGCGACGCGGTACGTGAGGCCGAGCGGGTCGGGTTCACTCTTGGTGGAGGCACCGGCTTTGGTCATGGAGTCTATGCGACCGGGCCGGCTCGTTTCGTCGTAACGAGCTTCCAGCTGCTCTCGGATACCGACTTCGCCATCCGCGCGGCACCCGGTTCCTAGCCGAGGCACCGCAACAGTCACTCGGCCTCAATGAGCGCGCATCCGGACTGCTAATCTGCCGACGATTGCTTCGCAGGGACCTCTGCACAAGTTTGCTCGGCGGCTGGCGCGGAACCCGCATGATCTTCATGCGCTGCGGTTGCACACCTTTCCGGAGTACCACCGATGTCCGCACCTGAAGATCTGAAAGACCTCTACGTCGATGAGCTAAAGGACCTTTGGTCGGCCAACGATCAGATGCAGCGGACAGTGAAGAAGCTCATCAGCAAGGCCAAGGATCAGGCGCTGAAGGACCTGCTTACGAAATCGGTCGACAAGATTGGCGAGCACACGGGCCTGGTGAAGTCGTTGATCGAGGGACAGGGTGAGAAGCTCTCGAAAGAGCACTGCAAGGGCATGCAGGGGCTCGTTGAGGAGGCCACTAAGCACACGAGCGAGGAGGCTCCGAAGAAGGGGCCGGTCCTAGATGCGGTGATCATCGCTCAGTACCAGCGCATGACCCACTACGGCATCGCCGGGTTCGGCACGGCTGCGGCTTACGCGAAGGCTCTGGGCCTGAAGGATGACACCAAGAAGCTGAAGGATGCGACAAAGGAAATTTACCTCGGCGACGAATACGGAACACGTCTTGCTGAAACGACCGTCAACATCGATGCGAAGGATGGATAGTCCGAGTTCAGCCTCGTCAGCTACTGTCTAAGGTCGGGTGCTGGCGTCTCTGCGGTAGATCACGTAGCTGGAACAGCTTGCGGCTCCACCTACCCTATCGAAGGCCGACGCTCATGACGAACAAACATCGCCAGTGGTATAACCT
>JASLBJ010000285.1 GCA_030146725.1 Sphingomicrobium sp.
TCTTGACGATCACCCGCCGTTTCAGGAGTTCGCACTACAGGTGCGTCTGGGTTACACGGCACACATGATCAATCGTTCATATGTAATCGGGCTGATAGCGTTCCTGATCATTTTCATAGTGGGCGTGCTGGTAGTCGCGTATCGCGCTGCCAACCCGTAGCAGTGGCTGCGCGCAACCTGGCCGGATTCGCCGTGACCAGTCGGGCCTGACTCACCGTAAACCTTGGAGCGGGTGAAGGGAATCGAACCCTCGTCGTAAGCTTGGAAGGCTTCTGCTCTACCATTGAGCTACACCCGCGCCTTGCGGCAACCCGGCCATGCCACTGCCGTCTCAGCTGCGTCAACCGTCCGCACTTGACGCCTCGCGAAAACATCGCCTACCCAAACCGTCGATGACGCACTCGAAAGCCATCGCTGCAACCGCTTCCGCTCGCCCGTGGCGCGGACCCCGTCTTGCGGCGCGATGGCGCGGCTGATCGGCCACTAGCTCGATCGTCGCTGTCCCGCCCGCCCTCTGGCGGGCTTTTTATTTCGGGATGCCCAGCATGCTCCACTCTGCCCACCCCACTGCTCCGACGGACGCCACAACGCCCGTCCCCAACCCGCTTCCGCGCCTGCTTGCCGGCGAGGACCTGACCAGCGAGGATTCGCAGCACCTGTTCGAGCGGCTGGTCCTCGGCAAGCTCGAGCCGGCAGAGATCGCCGGCATGCTGATTGCGCTCCGGATGAAGGGGGAAACCGCCGAGGAGATGATCGGCGCCGCGCGCGCATTGTCCGCCGCCGCCACCCCGTTCGAGCGTCCCGACTATCTGTTCGCCGACTGCTGCGGAACCGGCGGCGACGGCTCGGGGATGATCAACGTCTCGACCGCGGCGGGCTTCGCCGCCGCCGCCGCTGGCCTGCCCGTGGCCAAGCACGGCAACCGCAGCGTCAGCTCGCGCTGCGGCTCGGCCGACGTGCTCGAAGCGCTCGGCGCGCAGCTCGACATCGCCCCCGCCGATGCCCGCCGAACGCTCGACGAGACCGGCTTCTGCTTCCTCTTCGCCCCGGCCTATCACCCGGGCATGAAGCACGCCGCGCTCGTCCGCCGGCAACTGTCGGTGCGTACGGTGATGAACCTGCTCGGCCCGTGCATCAATCCGGCCCGCCCACCGGTGCAACTGCTCGGGGTCGCCGACCCGCGGATGCTGCGCCGCATTGCCGAGACGCTCGATGCGATGGGCGTGCGCAAGGCGCTCGTCGTCCACGGCAGCGGAGTCGACGAGCTCGCACTCCATGCCGACACCCGCGCGCTCAAACTGTCCGACGGCCTGGTCGAGGAAGTCCAGATCACCCCCGAGGAGGCCGGCCTCACCCGCGCACCCCTCAGCCAGGTAACCGGTGGCGATGCGGCCGAAAACGGCGCCCGGCTCCGCGCCCTGCTCGATGGCGGCGGAGCGCCTTCCGAACGCGACATCGTCGCGCTCAATGCCGGGGCGCTGCTGATGACCGCCGGCAACGCCGCAAGCCTGAGGGAAGGGGTCGCAATGGCCTCCGACGCGCTTGCTTCGGGCGCTGCCGGTCGCGTGCTCGACCGCTTCATCGAGGCGAGCAATGGCTGAGGGCGTCCTCGGCCGGATCGTCGCCAACAAGGCTGCGGAGCTTGAGATTCGGCTCGCAGGGGTGACGCTCGACGCACTTCGCCAGCAGGCGAGCCTGACCAGCCGCAGCCTCGCTGCAGCGATTCGCCAGCCCGGCGCCCGCTTCATCCTCGAGATCAAAAAGGCCTCGCCGTCCGCCGGAGCGATCCGTGCCGCCGCCGACCCCGGCAAAATCGCGCGTGGCTATGCCGGAGTCGCCGACGCCCTGAGCGTGCTCACCGACGCGGAATTCTTCGGCGGCTCGCTCGCCGACCTCGCCGCCGCCCGAGCCGAGTTCGAGGGCCCGATCCTCGCCAAGGACTTCTTCATCGATCCCCGCCAGGTCGTCGAGGCCCGGATTGCCGGCGCCGACGCCGTGCTGGTGATGCTCTCCGTCCTCGATGACCCCGAAGCCCGCGCGATCATCGCCGAAGCCCGCCGCCTCGGCATGGACGCGCTGGTCGAAGTTCACGACGAGCCCGAAATGCGCCGCGCCCTCGCGCTCGGAGCGCCGCTCATCGGAATCAACAACCGCGATCTGCGCGACCTGTCGATCGACCTCGCCACCACCGAGCGCCTCGCGCCCCTTGCCCATGACCGCCTCCTGCTGTCCGAGTCCGGCATCACGACCCGCGCCGACATCGACCGGCTCGGCTCCCACGTCGACGGCTTCCTCATCGGCAGCACATTGATGCGCGCCGACGATCCGGCCCAGGCCGCCCGCGCGCTGATCTTCACGCGAGTCAAACTCTGCGGTCTCAACCGCGCGCAAGACATCGACGCAGCCGCCCCGGCCACCCACGTCGGCCTCGTGCTGGTCCCCGGAACCCCGCGCCACCTTGCCCACGAACAGGCGGCGCTGCTTGCCGAAGCCGCTCGCGCCCGCGGACAACGCGTCGTCGGCGTCTTCCGCGATGCCTCCGCCACCGCGGTCGCCGCAACCGCCACCAGCCTGCGGCTGGACGCGGCACAGGTCCACGGCACCGCTGACCTTCCAACTCTCCGCCGCACCCTCCCGACAGCCTGCGAGCTATGGCGCGCCGTCGCCGTTGGCAGGGACGCGCTCGACCTCAACGGCGCCGACCGAACCGTGTTCGACAATGGCCCCGGCGGCACCGGTTTGGCGTTCGACTGGGCGATGATCCGCTCCCACCCCGATCTTCCCCGCTCGCTTGTCGCCGGCGGCATCAACCCG
>JASLBJ010000286.1 GCA_030146725.1 Sphingomicrobium sp.
GCGATCGTCGGCATCTTGGCGATCAGCCGGTGCGAGGCGATCATCCGCTGCTTGGGGTCGGTGATGTCGGTGCTGTCGTGGTAGAATGCCGACAGCGCGCCGACCACTCCGCACATCACCGCCATCGGATGAGCATCGCGCCGGAAACCTCTGTAAAAGGTCGACAATTGCTCGTGCAGCATGGTGTGGCGTGAGATCGTGTAGGTGAATTTGTCGAGCTCGGACTGGTTGGGCAGCTCGCCGTGGAGCAGCAGATACGCCACTTCCATGAACGACGAATGCTCGGCCAGTTGGTCGATCGGATAGCCACGGTGGAGGAGGATGCCCTTCTCCCCATCGATATAGGTGATCGCGCTTTCGCAGCTCGCGGTCGAAGTGAAGCCCGGATCATAAGTGAACATGCCGGTCTGGCCATAAAGCTTGCGGATATCGACCACGTCCGGGCCGACCGAGCCCGACAGCACCTCATAGCTGGCGTCGACGCCCTCGGCCTTCATCGTCAGCGTCTTGTCGGTCATTCGTGTCGCTCCACCATCTGATCGAGGATTCGTGCCAGGCTTTCGCCTTGCCCGAGCAAGGCGAGGACGTCAAAAATGCCGGGGCTGGTGGTCCGCCCGGTCAGCGCTGCGCGGAGCGGCTGGGCCAGCTTGCCGAGCTTGACCCCGCGCTCCTCGGCGACCGCGCGTACCGCCGCCTCGACCGCGTCATGCTCCCATGCGGGCAGCGCCGCCAGCGCATCGTGTGCCGCCCTGAGCAGCGGGCGGGCCTCGGCCGTCAACAGCGCCGCAGCGCCTTCCTCGAGCGCCAGTGGCCGCTGTTCGAACAGAAACCGTGCCCCGTCGGCAAGCTCGCGAAGGTCGTGCGCCCGCGCTTTCAGCTCAGGCATCGCCCGCACCAGCAGTTGCTGCTGTTCATCGTCAGCCTCGAGGGCGGGTGCGATCAGCCGGGCGAGCCGTTCGTCGCCGGCCTCACGGATGTAGTGCCCGTTGACGTTGCTGAGCTTCTTGACGTCGAACCGCGACGGCGACTTGCCGACATGATCGAGGTCGAACCAGGCAATGGCCTGTTCGCGCGCGATAATCTCGTCGTCGCCATGCCCCCAGCCGAGCCGAAGCAGATAGTTGAACAGGGCTTCGGGCAGGATCCCGAGTTCGTCGCGATAGGCTTCCACACCCAGCGCGCCGTGCCGCTTCGACAGCTTGGCGCCGTCGGACCCGTGGATCAGCGGAATGTGCGCGTAAACCGGCTCCGGCCAGCCCATCGCGCGCACGATCGCCAGCTGGCGAAACGCGTTGTTGAGGTGGTCGTCGCCGCGGATCACATGGGTGACCCCCATGTCATGGTCGTCGACCACGACCGCGAGCATGTAGGTCGGCGTGCCGTCCGAACGCAGCAGGACGAAATCGTCGATCTCGGCATTGGCGACCCGCACCTCGCCCTGGACGAGGTCGTCGATGACCGTTTCGCCCTCACGCGGCGCCTTGATCCGCACCACGAACGGCGCCCCGGGTTCGGGCTCTTCGCTGCATGCCCGCCACTTGCTGTCGACGCGAAACGGCCGCCGTTCGGCCTGCGCACGCTCGCGCATGGCGGCCAGTTCCTCGGCGCTGTTGTAACAACGGTACGCCGCGCCGCTGGCAAGGAGTTGCTCGGCGACCTCGGCGTGGCGCGCCTCGCGATCGGACTGGAACACCGGCGGCTCGTCACCCCCGATGCCAAGCCAGTCGAGCCCGTCGATGATCGCGTCGATCGCCGGCCGGGTCGACCGCGCACGGTCGGTGTCCTCGATCCTGACGAGGTAGCGGCCGCCGTGGTGGCGCGCGAACAGCCAGTTGAACAAGGCGGTGCGGGCGCCGCCGATATGCAGGTAGCCGGTCGGCGACGGCGCGAAGCGTGTAACGACGGCCGAGGATTTGCTGCTTGCGCTCAAGCGCACTTTCCTTCTCTCTGGGCGGAGCGATGCAATGGATGAGCGCCCCTAACATAGCGGGTGCGGCTCTTCCACAGCGTGCTCGGGGCTTTGGGGAGGCGCAATACCGCAGGATCGGCGAGGGGCTGGAAGGCTTCCTCGAGCGTGAGGCCGCGCAATTGCCGCTGTGGGTCGTGGTCGGCTTCGGCGCCGGGATCGCCGCCTGGTTCGGACTTGGCGGCCGGGCGCAATGGACCGCCTGGCTGTGCCTGACGGGCGGAATGGCGATCGCCGGCTTCATCTACGGCCGCGGCCGGGCAGGGCACGCACTCGGCTGGCTCGGGCTTGCGGCGATGCTCGGCTGCGCAGCCATCTGGGCGCGCTCGACACAGGTCGCGGCGCCGGTGCTCGAACGGGCGCAGGTAGTCAGCTTTTCCGCCTCGGTCGAGCAGGTCGAGACACTGGCCGCAAAGGGCAATCTGCGGCTTACGCTTGCACCCGCTGACGCTGCGCTTCCGCCGCGCGTGCGCGTGTCGATCAAGGAGGAGGGGGCCCCCGCCGGCCTTGCCGCGGGCGCCCGGATCAGCCTCAGGGCGCGCCTTGCCCCGCCGCCGCCACAGGCGCTGCCCGGCACCCACGACTTTGCCCGCGACATGTGGTTTCGCGGCATCGGCGCGGTCGGGCGCTCGCTCGGCGAGGTGACGGTGCTTGCGCCGGTCGAGCGCAGTGGGCTCGATTCGATGCGCCACGGCCTCGACCGCCACATCCGCGAGGCGCTGCCCGGACCCTCCGGCTCGATCGCGACCGCGCTTGCAACCGGCGACCAGAACGCGATCGGAGCCGAGGATGCCGACGCGATGCGGCGCAGCGGGCTTGCCCATCTGCTCTCGGTCAGCGGGCTCCACATCGCCGCGGCGGTCGGTGCAGCGATGATCCTGACGCTGAAGCTGCTCGCGCTTAGCGAGCGCCTCGCCCTGCGCTTCAATCTCGTCCTCGCCGCCGCCGCCGCCGGAGCGCTGACCGGCGTCGGCTATACCCTGCTGACTGGAGCGCAGGTGCCGACGGTCCGCAGCTGCATCGGCGCCCTGCTCGTGCTTGCCGGCGTAGCGCTCGGCCGCGACGCGATCAGCATGCGCCTGCTCGCCGTGGCCGCGCTCGCGATCCTGCTGGTCCGGCCCGAAGCGCTGGTCGGCGCAAGCTTCCAGCTGAGCTTTGCCGCGGTCGCATCGATCATCACCCTGCACAGCTCGCGGTTCGGCAGACGGCTGTTCGAGCGCCGCGAGGAGGGGATTGCGGGACGGCTCGCCCGCCCGGTGCTCGCGCTGATCGCCACCGGCCTCGTCGTTGAAGTCGCGCTGATCCCGTTCGCGCTCTACCATTTCCACAAGGCCGGGCTCTACGGCGTCGCCGCCAATCTCATCGCAATCCCGCTCACCACCTTCGTCATCATGCCGCTCGAGGCGGGTGCGCTGCTGCTCGATGTCGTGGGGCTCGGGGCGCCGCTGTGGGCGCTCGCCGGCTGGACCATCGACTTGCTGCTCGGCCTCGCGCACCTCGTCGCAAGCGCGCGCGGAGCGGTCGCGATGCTGGCCGCAATGCCGGTCGCGGCATTCCTCCTGCTCGTGTTCGGCGGCCTGTGGCTGTGCCTGTGGACCACGCGCGCACGGCTGCTCGGGCTGATCCCCGCCACTGCCGGAGCCCTGCTTGCCGCGGCCTCACCAACCCCGGACCTGCTGGTCACCGGCGACGGCCGGCACCTCGCCATCGTCGACGAGGACGGAACGCCGCTCCTTCTGCGCGAGCGCAGCGGCGACTTCATCCGCAGCCTGTTGTCCGAAGCGTCGGGATTCGACGACCTTCCCCGTGCGCTCGGCAACCACCCGCTCGGCGCGTGCTCGCGCGATGCTTGCACCGCGACCATCCGCCGCGGCGGCCGCAACTGGCAGCTGCTCGCGACGCGCTCGTCGGTTCAGATCGATGGGCCGATCCTGGTCGCCGCCTGCGCCCGTGCCGACATCGTAGTATCCGAACGCCGCCTGCCGCCCGGTTGCGCGCCGCGCTGGCTCAAGCTCGACCGCCGAACGCTCGAGCGCACCGGCGGCCTGTCGCTCTACCTCGACCGCGAGCCGCGCATCGCGACCGTGTCGGACCAAATAGGATCACACCCGTGGGCACCGGTCGTCCCGACCTGGCGCCCCCTGGCCGCACCGCTGGATCGCTCCAGTCGCAGCACGTCACCCGGCTCCCCGCTGGGACAAAGGAGCGGCGCGGGCGCGCAGGGTCAGGACGCTCGAGCAGGGCGTCCGTCGAACGGACCGTCACCCTCACCCGTCCCCCGCTAGCATGGCTCCTTCCCTCCTGGAAGGAAAGGGATCTTACCCCTTCACTCCGCCGCCGCCTGCCACACCGCAAGCTCGCTTCCACCCGGATCGATGAAGTGGAAGCGGCGCCCTCCGGGAAAGCCGTAGATCGCCCTCGCGATCGTCCCGCCGGCCTTCTGCACCGCGCCGAACGCCGCCTCGAGATCGTCGACGCGGATCACCGGGAGCGGCGCCGACAGCGCCTCGTCCGGCGACCCGTTCAGCCCGACGTCGGTCACTCCGTCCGTGGTCGCCGAATAATCCGGGCCATAATCGGTGAAGTTCCACCCGAACGCCCGCGCATAGAACGCCCGCGTCAGTTCATGCGCCGTCGCACTCGGCAGCTCGACATAGTCGATCCGGGCCAACTCAATAGCGCCGGATCAGGCCGGCCAGCCGCCCCTGGATCTGCACCTGGTCGGGGCGGTAGCGCTGCGGCTCGAGGCTGCGGTTCGCGGGATCGAGACGGATCAGACTGCCTTCGCGGCGGAAGGTCTTGAGCGTCGCCTGCTCCTCGTCGATCAGTGCGACCACGATCTCGCCTTCGCGCGCCGTGTCGACCTTGCGGATGAGCGCGAAGTCGCCGTCGAGAATGCCCTCCTCGACCATCGAATCGCCCGACACCTCGAGCGCATAATGCTCACCCGGCCCAAGCAGCGCGGCCGGCACCGCGAAACTCTCAGTCCCCTGCAGCGCCTCGATCGGCGTACCCGCCGCGATCCGGCCATGAAGCGGAATATCGATCGTATCGTTGGCGGGCGCCGGGACCCCCGGCCGAAGCGGCACCACCGCACCCACACCGGTACCCGCAGCACCTACACCCGCATCCACAGCCACACCCGGACCCGCATCGGGCACCTTGACCACTTCGAGCGCGCGCGCGCGGTTGGGCAGGCGGCGGATGAACTTGCGCTCCTCCAGTGCCGAGATCAGCCGGTGCACGCCCGACTTGGACTTCAGGTCGAGCGCCTCGCGCATCTCGTCGAAGCTCGGCGAAATCCCCGTGCGGCCAAGCCGCTCGTTGATGAACATCAGCAACTCGTGCTGCTTGACGGTGAGCATCGCTTTGTCTCCCCGATCGTCGCGATGGATCTCGCGAAGGAACGAACGGGGAACGTGTAGGAAACGAAACGATGCCCGTCAAGCGTTAGCGGCAAGCAGTGGCGTCAGGCGTCTGCGTAAAGCGCTAGCCGCCGATGATCCGCTTGCGCGACGCGGCAATCGCCGCCTCGTTGCGCTTGACCTTGAGCGACGCGCGGATCGAGGTCAGGAACTGTTGCGCATATTCCTCCGCCAGCGCCGCCTGGAAGTCGCTCTGCACCCGCCCGATCAGCGCGGGCTGCGACAGCGCATTGCCGGGCACGATCCGAGTCGTCTTGACCACCGAGAAGCCGCCGCTGGTCGGATCGGCGACCATCCGGCTCTTGCCCTCGCCGAGCACGAACAGCATCCGCAGCGAAGCGGGCACCTTGTCGCCCATCTGCGACAGGTCGAGCCGCCGCCCGGCGACCTGCTGCACCGGCGGAAGCGCGACCCCCGCCTGCCGCACTGCATCGGCCAGCGCCACTCCGCGCGCCGCCTTGGCGGCAATCGCGGCGGCGGCCGCCTGCGCACGCTGCGTTGCCTGGCGGTTGGTCCAGTCGGCCGCGACCGTCTCGCGGATGCTGGCCAGCGGGGCAGGGGTCGCGGGCACGACACGGTCGGGCGCGACCATCACATAGCCGCTCTCGTCGGCCAGCGGCTCGACCACCGGCTCGTCGTCGGCTTCCATCTCGAACCCGGTGCGCAGCGCAGGCGCATATTGCGCCGGGAAGCGGAAATCCGGGTTGGCGCGCGCTGCCCCGGTCGCCGTAATCAGCGGCGTGCTGATCACCTGCAGCTTGCCGACCGCCGCCGCCTCGCCGAAATTGCTGCCCGCGGCGACCGCATCCTCGACGCTGGCGACGAGGTCGGCGAGCGCGTTCTTGCGCTTGTCGGCGGTCAGCCGCGAGACGATCTCGGAGCGCGCCTCGGCAAGGCTCTTGCCGCCCTCGCGCCGAACCGCATCGACTTTGACCACGTGCCAACCGAATTCCGATTGCACCGGTCCGACGATTGCCCCGGACTCGGCGGCAAAGGCAGCCGCCGCAACTGCGTCTCCGGCAGCCCCGGCGAACTCGGCGCGCGTCTGCGGTCCGACCTCGATGACCTCACCGCCGCCCGCCGCCGCTGCAGCCGCAAGCGCCGTGCCGCCCCGTGCCGCGCCCGCGATGGTATTCGCGGCGTTGCGATCCGGCACGACGACCTGGCTGATGACCCGGATGTCCCTGGCCCCGTAGACCGCCTGGTTGGCGTTGTAGAAGGCGAGGATTTCCTGCTCGCTCGCGGCTGCACCCGCGACCTGCTCCTGCCCGATATGCGCCAGCCGCAGCACGCGCTGCTCGGGCACCATGTAGCGGGTCCGGTTCTCGGCATAGAAGCGCTGGAGATCGGCATCAGTCGGCGCCAGGCCAGTGCGGAACGCGGCGACCGGGATCGTCGCGACCTGGCCCTCGCGGCCTTCGAGCAGCATTGACGCGTAGGGCGAGGCGACCCCGACGGGCAGCCGCGCCTGGGTGACGGCCGGAGTCAGCAGCATCCGCTGCAACAACTGGCTCGAGATCAGCTCGCGCACTTGTGCGTCGGTCAGCCGCTGCTGCTGGAGAAAGGACGCATAGGCCTGTTCGCTGAACTTGCCGTCGAGACCCTTGGTCCCGGGAATATTGGCGATCTCGGCATCGACCAGCAGCTTGGATACCTGGAACCCATTCTTCCTGGCGAAGGCCGCCAGCGTCCGCTGGTCGATGAGGCTGTCAAGAAGCGGTCCGAAGTCGCTGGCAATGCTGGCATAATCGGCTTCCGGATTCTGCTGGCGAACCTGGGTCAGCCGCTGTTGCATCGCGTCCGCCATGTCGCGGTCGGTGACCTCGATCCCGCCGACTTCGGCCAGTGTCGCACCCGGCTGGCTGGTATTGCCGCCCGCGATGTTCGACATGTCGCCAAGCGCGAACGATGCGCCGATCGCCGCCACGAACAGCACCAGGATGATTTTACCGGCCGTCGACTTCGACAGGTTGCGGAAGAATGCGAGCATGAAGGTCAGGTCCGGCGAGGAAAGTCGCCGCCGCCTTACGAGCCGCATCCCCGCGCATCAAGGCGCGCGGCTCGTCCGCGGCGCCCAGATAAAGCCGCGCGGCTTGCCCGAGGCGCCCAGAGGAGCCGCGCGGCTTGCCCGAGCCCGGCGGCCGTCGCTAGAAGCGCGGCGAAGGGAACATCCATGCGCCGCAAGCTGGTCGTCGGAAACTGGAAGATGCACGGCCTCGCCGCCGACCTCGAGCAGGTGCAGGCGATCGCTGTCGCCGCGCGGGACTGCCTCGCGGTCGACGTCGCCTTGTGCGTTCCGGCAACGCTGATCGAGCGCGCGACCCGCGCCGTGCCGGGCTTCGCGATCGGCGCCCAGGACGTGCATTTCGCTGAACGCGGCGCGCATACCGGCTCGGTGTGCACCGGAATGCTGCTCGACGCCGGCGCGACCCTGACCATCGTCGGCCATTCCGAGCGCCGCGACGCGCACCGCGAGTGCGACGCCGATGTCCGCGCCAAGGCCGAGGCCGCGCTTGCCGCCGGGCTGATGGTCATCGTCTGCGTCGGCGAAAGCCTCGCGGAGCGCGAGGCGGG
>JASLBJ010000106.1 GCA_030146725.1 Sphingomicrobium sp.
TTCCGGTTAACGCCATGGTCGATCACGGTGTAGACGCCGTCCTCGTCCTTGACGTCGTTCGCCGTGTCCTGAGCGGCCCAGAAATAGTTCAGAGCACTGTTGTTGATGCTGTCGACGTCGAGCTTCGAATAGAGATAGTCAGCGGTGAACTCGAGATTGTCGGTCGCTTCATACTGGATCGCGACGGTCCCCCCGAGACGCGTGCGCTTCTCGTCGTCGACGCTGCGCTCGATGTCCTGCAAACGGAACGCGTCTTCACCGTCTTCGCCGACATAGGCGTAGGAATTGAAGTCGAAGAAGACGTTGGGAATGATCGCACTGGTCGACGTGCGATAGGTGCGGGATTTCCGCTCGAAATAGTTGAACGACGCCAGGACACCCAGCCGTCCATCCATGAACCGGTTGCTGATCAGGAAGGACGCCTGCGGGCTGAACTTCTTGCTATTCTCCTCGTAAAGCGTGCCGACCTTGGCGCTGAACAGGAAGTCCTTGAAGTCGAAGGGCTTGGCAGTGATGATGTCGATCGTTCCGCCGATGCCGCCTTCCGGAATGATGGCATTGGCAGACTTGTAGACATTGGTGGTCCGCACCAGTTCGCTGGCGAACGTGTCGAAGCTGAACGTCCGGTCGGGATTGTCGTTGGCCATCTGCCGGCCGTTGACGAGAACGGACACGAAGGCGGGCCCGAGGCCGTTGACGCTTGCGAAACGCCCTTCGCCGCCTGAGCGGTCGATGGCCACGCCCGGAACACGCTGCAGAGCTTCGGCGACATTCTGGTCAGGGAACTTGCCGATGTCCTCGGCGGTCACGACGTCGATGATCGAGTCAGCACGGCGCTTGGCCTGGAGACTCTTTGCAAGCGATGCCCGTGTACCGGTGACAACGATGTCGTCGTTGGCAACGGGGTCAGTGGCCTGGATCGGGTCGAACTCGGCCTGGTCCGGGGTCGTCGAGGCGCTATGCGGCGGGTCGACCGGTTCCTGCGTCTCCTGCTCCTGCGCCCAGGCCGGGGAAGCGACGATCGTGGCCATTGCGATGGCAAGCCTCGAACATGTGCGCAGCAAGCCGGTGCTTGCGCTGCTGGTAACCGAACCGATCATCGTTTCCCCTCCCGAAGACGCCTTCGCCGACGGCAGCTAACCCGGGATCGGGTTGGAAGCGGCCAAGCCGTGGATAACGTTCAGTTTCAGAAACGCTACCGACGTAAGACATATCTAAGCCACGGGAGCCGTCAAGCGTTAATGGTATTCTTTTGGGCGCTTCCTCAGTGGGCAACCTTCGGGCACTCGCAAAGGATCTTCCCTGCCGCGGCCAGCGATTGATTGACGCTGGGCTCCCGATGCCACACATGCTGAAAGCAGCACTGGTATTATCGCCGGTGACCCGCACGTCCGGGGGGACATCATCCTTGTCGCTGATCGAACGCCTGAGTCCGCTCCAGCGGAATGACCCCACCCCGCTCTATCTTCAGCTGCAGAAGATCCTGCGCGAGGCGATCGAGGGAGAGGTGATGAAGGCGGAGGAAGCGATCCCCGCCGAGCGCGACCTAGCTGTCGAGTTCGACGTGTCGCGCATCACGGTGCGCAAGGCGATCGGCGGATTGGTCAAGGACGGCTTGGTTGCCCGCCGACGCGGCGCCGGCACTTTCGTGACCCCGCCACGAGTCGAGAAGAGCTTCTCCAAGCTCACCTCCTTTTCGGAGGACATGATCTCGCGTGGCCGCAAACCGCACAGCAAATGGATCCGGCGCACGTCCGGTGCTGTAACGCCGGAGGAGGCGCTGTCGCTTGGCCTCTCACCGGGCTCGATCGTCTATCGCTTTCACCGCATCCGTTATGCCGACGACACGCCGATGGCACTCGAGTTCGCTGCCGTCCCGGCGTACTGCTTGCCGTCCGCGGACGTGGTCGAACATTCGCTTTACGAAGCGCTGGAAGCGGCAGGGTATCTGCCGGTGCGGGCGCTGCAACGTCTGCGGGCCATTGCCTGCACGGCTGACCAGGCAGAGGCCCTGGGGATCGAACCCGGCGCCCCCGGCCTGTCGATTGAGCGCCGCGCGTTTCTCGCGGATGGTCGCGCTGCCGAGTTCACGCAGACCTATTACCGCGGGGACGCGTACGACGTCGTCGCCGAACTCAACAGCGGTTGAGGAAAGTTCGCTCAACCCGCGCTGGTTAAGGCTTGCGTCGACGTCCCGCGGCTCGCGGCAGAACCAATCGGCTGCTGATACCGCTTGATAGAACCAATATAGGATATATGATGACCGGGTCGCCAGGTCGCGGCCAGCACGAAGTTGTTGTTCGGAGGTTCTGGGATGGCGAGTTCGGGGGAAGCCAGCGGCACGACGCTGATGGAAACCGAAGCCGCTGAAAGTGGAGGGGCCGTCGCCCGGATGCTGGCCGCGAACCGCGAGGCGTTTCGGTCGATCGCCGCGCGGCTCCAGGCTTCGCCGCCGACGGGCGTCGTGACCTGCGCGCGCGGGTCTTCCGACCACGCCGCAACCTACGCCAAATATCTGATCGAGACGCGCATCGGCGTACCTGTCTCGTCGGCCGCGCTCTCCGTCTCGTCGGTCTACGACTCACCGGTTTCCGACGGCAATCGCCTGTGCCTCGCAATCTCCCAATCGGGCCGGAGTCCGGACCTGCTTGCGGCGGTCGCCGAGCATCGCCGGGCCGGCTCGTTCGTCGTCGCGCTGGTCAATGCCGAGGATGCGCCGTTGCGGACGGCAGCGGACATCACCATCGCGCTCAGTGCCGGGCCGGAGCGCTCGGTCGCAGCGACCAAATCCTATATCTGCTCGCTTGCCGCGATCGCTGCGCTCGTTGCTGCATGGGCCGACGACGAGCCGATGCGGGCTGCCGTCGAACAGCTGCCAGCGCAGCTCGAGGCTGCCTGGCGGCTCGACTGGTCGCCGGCGGTGCGAATGCTCGCGGAGGTCGACAACCTGTTCGTCGTCGCGCGCGGATACGGCTACGGAATCGCTCAGGAGGCGGCGCTCAAGCTTAAGGAAACCTGCGCAATGCATGCGGAGAGCTTCAGCGCGGCGGAGGTGCGGCATGGCCCGATGGCGATCGTCGGGCGCGAGTTCAACATCCTCGCGCTGGGTGGCAGCGACCGGGCCGGAGAAAGTGTGCGCGAAGCCGCCGCCGAGTTTCGTGCCCGCGGCGCTAGGATGCTGATCGCCGATCCTGACCCCAATGTAGCGGATCTGCCGGCGATTGCGGCCCATCCGACGATCGAGCCGCTACTGATGATCCAGAGCTTCTACCGGATGGCCAACGCGCTGTCGCTCGCACGCGGTTGCGACCCTGACCGGCCGCCCCACCTCAAAAAGGTCACGGAGACCGTATGATCGTAGGGATCACAAACGGCCGCATCGCGACTCCGGATGCCGTGATCGAAAGTGCCTCGATCCATCTCGAGGGAGAGCGGGTCGGTGCGATGCACAGCGCCGGCAGCGAACGTGCGGATATAGGTATCGATCTGGATGGCGGATGGCTGCTTCCAGGGTTTATCGACACGCAGGTCAACGGCGGCGGCGGCGTGCTGTTCAACGACCATCCCAACGTCGACGGAATCGCGACGATCGGCGAAGCGCATGCCCGCTCCGGTACGACGAGTTTCCTGCCGACGCTGATCAGCGATTCTGCCGCCAGGATCGCCGAGGCTCTTGATGCGGTGGACCGGGCGATCGAGCAGGGCGTGCCGGGCGTGGCCGGCATCCATATTGAGGGACCATTCATCAACGAAGCCAAGCGTGGCATTCACGATGCGCATCGGATCCGCCGCCTTGACGCGGCCATGCTGACGCTGCTCTCTGCTCCGCGCCGGGGCAAGGTGGTCGTTACGCTCGCACCGGAGCTTTGCGACAATGCCGACATCCGCACGCTTGTTCGTCATGGAGTGATCGTCAGCGCCGGCCATACCAATGTCACCTACGATGGGGCGCAGAGTGCCATCGAAGCGGGCCTGAGTGGCTTTACCCATTTGTTCAACGCGATGTCGCCGCTGAAACATCGCGAACCCGGCGCTGTCGGTGCGGCCCTGGACTCGGACACCTTCTGCGGGATCATCGTCGATGGTGCCCACCTTCATCCGGCGGCCGTTCGCCTGACTGTAAAGGTAAAGGGGTGCGATCGGGTGATGATCGTCACCGACGCCATGCCAAGCGTCGGCACCAGTGACACCGAGTTCATGCTTCAAGGCAAGCGGATCCTGGTGCGCGACGGGATCTGCAACTTCGAAGACGATACGCTCGCAGGCGCTCATCTCGACATGACCGCGGCGTTCCGGAACATGATTGCCGCGACCGGCCTGGCGGTTCCCGAGGTTGCGAGAATGGCGAGTACGACACCGGCGCATTTCCTGTCACTTGGGGGCACCCATGGCGCGATTGCGCCGGGAAGGCGCGCGGACTGGGTGTGGCTGGACGCCGATCTTCAGCATCGCGGCACATGGATCGGCGGTGCACCCGCGGCCGCGCCGGCACCCATGCTTGCCCGGGCATCACGTTGAGGAGCGGCGCACATTGAGGAGCGACGCCACATTGAGGAGCGACGGGGATCAGATGGTGCTTATCCTCGCCTCGCCCCTGTCCGGCCGGACAGCCTCGCTGGAGACTGTTCCTGACCCGGTTTTCGCACAGCGCATGATGGGCGATGGGCTGGCGATCCAGCCGCTCGACGACACGGTCCGCGCACCGTTCGACGGCGAGATCATCACCTTGCACGAATCGGCTCATGCGGTCGCCTTGCGCAGCACCGAAGGCGCGGAAGTCCTGATCCATATCGGCCTCGATACGGTTGCGCTCAAAGGGCGCGGGTTCACCCCTTTGGTCGCGGTGGGTGAACAGGTTTCCCGCGGGGACCCGCTGATCCGCTTCGATCTCGATGCGATTGCGCTCGCTGCGACCAGCCTTGTGACGCCGGTGATCGTGACCAACGCCGAAGCCTTTACGATCCTCCACCGCGCCGTTGATGCTTCAGTCCGCGCGGGCGACGAGCTGATGAGTCTCGTGCAGGTGAATGGGCAAGCGAACACCGCAACAAGCCACAGTTCGCACGACGGTCCGGTGGTCACCGATACGGTGACTCTCGCCCTTGCGGACGGAATCCATGCCCGACCTGCGGCGCGGCTTGGCGACTGTGCCCGCCGCTTCGAGGCGGAGATACATGTCATTCATGGCGACAAGCGCGCTGACGCTCGCAGCGCGATTGCCTTGCTCGCACTCGGAACGCGGTTCGGCGATCAAGTCACCGTCGAAGCGCGCGGGGACGACGCCGCCGCCGCGATTGCAGCGATGATCGCATTGCTGGGCTCGCAGATGGACGAGGGCAGCGGCCTTGCACCCGGTCCAT
>JASLBJ010000120.1 GCA_030146725.1 Sphingomicrobium sp.
CCCGCTGGTCCATTCCGGGCACTCGACGTCGGCTGCGGGGCCGGTTCGACGACGATCGCCCTCGCATCCTTCCGTCCGGACGCGCAGGTCGTCGCGGCCGATCTCTCTCCTGCGCTGATCGAAGTCGCGCGCGAGCGAACCTGCGGGCTCGCCAACGTCGATGTCGAGCCTGGCGACGCGGTCGAGGTCGCCGGGCGCCTGGGTCCGTTCGACCTTATCGTGTCTCGCCATGGCGTGATGTTCTTCGCCGATCCGCCGGCGGCTTTTGCCGCCCTGCATCGCGCGAGCGCCAGGGGAGCAGGCCTGGTCTTCTCCTGCTTCCGCAGCTGGGATGCCAATCCGTGGGCGTCCGAGCTTGCGGCCGCGGCTGCGGACGGAGCGGTTCCGCCGCCCGGCCGCGAGCCAGGCGCGTTCGCCTTTGCCGATCCCGACTATGTCGGCGGCCTGCTCTCCTCAGCGGGCTGGAACGATGCCTCTCCGCGGGAGGTCGACTTCCGCTATGTCGCTGGCGAGGGCTCGGACGCCGTCGACCAGGCGTGCGACTTCCTGACCCGGATCGGACCTGCGTCGAGCCGGCTTCGAGACCAGGCGGACAGCGAACTCAGCATCGCCGTGGCTCGGATCCGGCAGGCCATCGCGCGGCACGAGCATGGCGGACGGGTCGAGTTCGACGCAGCCGCCTGGATCTGGTCGGCGCGGGCCTGACGCGATGACCGTCCGAGTCCGCCTGATCGGCCTTCCGACCGACAGCCATTCCTCCTTCCTGCGCGGAGCGGCGGCCGGTCCACGCGCCATCCTCGACGCGCTTGCATCCGAGCACGCCAATGGCGCTGCCGAGAACGGGCTCGAGCTCGGCGAGGACATCGTGGTCGAGGATGGCCCCGACCTCGCGCTTAACGAAGATGCCGGAGACCCCGAGCTGATCAGCGCCGCCATAACCGCCGCCGCGCGCCAGGGCGAGGTCCCGATCTGCCTTGGCGGCGACCATATGGTGAGTTTCCCGATCGTCGCCGGTCTTGCCCGGGTGCATGGCCCGGTCAACATCCTCCACTTCGACGCGCATGCCGACATTTACGACGATTTCGAAGGTGATCCGCTGAGCCACGCCTCGCCATTCGCACGGATTATGGAGCACGGCCTCGCCACCCGACTGGTGCAGGTCGGCATTCGCACCCTTAACCGCCACTGCCGCGAGCAGGTCGAACGCTTTGGCGTCGAAGTCGTGGAGATGCGCCACTTCCTCCCCGCAACCGTCCCGATCCCACACGGTCCGCTGTACATCAGCATCGATCTCGACGCGCTGGATCCCGCCTTTGCTCCCGGCGTGTCGCACCATGAGCCCGGCGGCCTGTCGACCCGCGAGCTGCTTGCGGTTCTCCACCGCATCGAAGGTCCGATCGTCGGCGCCGACGTCGTCGAGCTCAACCCGTCGCGCGACGTCAACGGCGTGACGGCGACGCTTGCCGCCAAGCTGGTCAAGGAGCTTGCCGCCCTCGCCGCGGGTGCGGCGCGAGAGCGCCAAGCTTGACAAGCCCGCCGCCGCGCCGCGATGCCGGGCCAGCAATGCAGGGGCAGGCGATGGACGAAGTACGGAAAAGTCGTGGGCTGAGCCTGCAGTGGCAGATGCTGATCGGCTTCCTTGTCGGGCTCATCGGCGGCCTGATCGCCAACGCCACTGCAAGCCCCGACGCGGCCTGGGTCGACTGGCTGACGACCTATGTCACCGGTCCGATCGGACAGATATTCCTGCGCCTGCTGTTCATGCTCGTCATCCCCTTGCTGTTTTCGGCACTGGTGGTCGGGGTTGCCGAGATGGGCGACATCCGCTCGCTCAAGCGAGTCGGGCTGCGGACGCTCGCCTTCACGGTGATCGTCTCGAGCATCGCGGTGGTGCTCGCGCTGGCGTTCACCAATCTGATCCAGCCGGGCGCGGGCGTCGATCCGGTGCTCGCCAACCAGCTGCTGGCCGATGCTCGGGAGGGCGCGGGCGCGATCCTGTCGGGGCAGGCCGACAAGCCTCAGGGCGTCAATGCGGTGCTTGCGATCATTCCCAACAACGTCTTCGCCGCGGCCGCCGACAACGACATCCTCGCGGTGATGTTCTTCGCTCTCGTGTTCGGCATCGGCCTGCTGATGACCGACACGAAGGCGGCCAACCAGCTGCAGGGCGCAATCGAGGGCATCTTCCACGTCGCAATGCGGCTGATCACCTTCATCATCCGCTTCGCGCCGATCGCCATCGCCTGCTTCATGTTCAATCTTGCGGCGGTGTTCGGGTGGGAGTTGCTGCTTCGGCTCGGCGCCTATGTCGCGGTTGTCCTGCTCGCGCTCGGCACGCACATGTTCGTCGTCTATCCACTGGTGCTCAAGTTCGCCGGCGGCGTGTCGCCGATCGCGTTCTTCCGCGACATCCAGGAAGCGATGGTCATGGCCTTTTCGACAGCCTCGTCCAACGCGACGCTGCCGACCGCGATCCGGGTTGCGGAAACGCGGCTGCAATTGCCTCCTCGTATCGCGCGCTTCGTCCTCACCATCGGCGCCACCGCCAACCAGAACGGAACTGCGATCTTCGAGGGTGTAACGGTGCTGTTCCTCGCGCAGTTCTTCGGCGTCGAGCTGACGCTTGGCCAGCAGACGATCGTGCTGCTGATCTGCATCCTCGGCGGGATCGGCACTGCCGGCGTGCCGGCCGGTTCGCTTCCGGTCGTCGCGCTGATCCTCGGCATG
>JASLBJ010000146.1 GCA_030146725.1 Sphingomicrobium sp.
GGGCGGGCTGGTCGTCACCCACGACACGATTGCCGAGGGCGTGCACTTCCTCACCGGGGACCCGGCGGAAAGCGTCGGGTGGAAGCTGGTCGCGGTCAATCTGTCCGACCTTGCGGCCAAGGGCGCGGTGCCGCTTGGCGCGCTGCTGTCGCTGACCCTGTCTGCGCGTGACGGGTGGATCGGCGGGTTCCTCGACGGGATCGAGGCGGCGTGCCGGCACTACGGACTGGAGCTGATCGGCGGCGACACGATCGCACTGCCTTCCGGAGCGCCGCTTGTGCTCGGGCTGACGGCGCTCGGCCGGGCGGGGCCGCGGACTCCCTCGCGCTCGGGAGGACGGCCCGGCGACCGGCTGTGGCTGATCGGCACGCTCGGAGACTCGGCTGCGGGGCTTGCCATGCTCGAGCAGGATCCCGCGGCGACGGGGATTTTGGTCGAGCGATATCGTCGCCCGGTGCCGCTGCTTGCCGCTGGCCTGGCGCTTGCGCCGCACGCCGGCGCGATGATGGACGTGTCCGATGGACTGCTGATCGACGCCGGACGCCTGGCCAGTGCAAGCGGCTGCAGCGCCAGGATCGACCTCGCCATGCTGCCCTTGTCGGCGGAGTTCATCGGAGCGCGGGGCGAAAACGAGGACGCGCGGCTGTTCGCGGCGACGGGCGGCGACGACTATGCGTTGCTCGCGGCGCTCGATCCGGCGCTGGACCCCTTCAGCCTTTCTTTACCCGCGGACGCGATGGTGAGCGCGGTCGGGAGCCTGGGCGCGGACGGCGTCGGGCTGCGCCTGACCACCAGCGGCACACCCGTGCCACTGCCGGAGAGGTTGGGCCATGAACATCACGATCCCGCATCACTGGATGGTCGCGCTTAGCGGGCTGGCGTGCGGAATGGCGGCCGCGCTGCTCCTTCACTGATTGTTCATGTCGGTTGCCACGCGACGCCTGCGGTCATAAAGAAGCGCCGCTCGCCGGCTGCGTCCTTGCATCGCCGGCCGTTCCGATTTGCCGCGTAACCGGGGAAGATTACGACATGGATTTGCTTTGGATCGCGATCGCCTGTGGCATCATCGCCGTGCTCTACGGCATTGTCACCAGCCGCCAGGTGCTTGCAGCGCCGCAGGGCAACCAGCGCATGGTCGATATCGCAAGCGCTATCCAGGAGGGCGCGCAGGCCTATCTGGCACGGCAATATACAGCGATCGCGATCGTCGGCGTGACCGTCGCGGTACTGGTCGGAGTGTTCCTCGGGCTGACTCCGGCAATCGCCTTTGTCATTGGCGCGCTGCTGTCGGGGGCGGCCGGCTATATCGGAATGAACATCTCGGTTCGGGCCAACGTGCGCACCGCAGAGGCGGCTCGGACCAGCCTTCAGGGCGGCCTGACGACCGCGTTCCGGTCGGGAGCGATCACCGGAATGCTCGTCGCCGGGCTTGCGCTGCTGGCGATCTCGGTCCTGTTCGCCGCGCTGGTGTTCGGCCAGGGTGCGGACCCGCAGAGCCGGACGGTGATCGACGCGCTGGTCGCGCTGGCGTTCGGCGCCTCGCTGATCTCGATCTTTGCGCGTCTTGGCGGCGGCATCTTCACCAAGGCCGCAGACGTCGGCGCCGATCTGGTCGGCAAGGTCGAGGCCGGAATTCCCGAGGACGACCCCCGCAACCCCGCGGTGATCGCGGACAATGTTGGCGACAATGTCGGCGATTGCGCAGGCATGGCGGCCGATCTGTTCGAGACCTATGTCGTGACGGTCGGCGCGACGATGGTGCTGACCGCGCTGCTCGTCGGCGGATCGGACGAGAGCATCCTCGCCCTCATGTCGCTTCCGCTCGTGGTCGGCGGGGTGTGCATCATCACCTCGATTATCGGCACCTATTTCGTCCGGCTCGGCAAGGGCCAGTCGATCATGGGCGCGCTGTACAAGGGCTTCTGGGTGACTGCGGCACTGTCGGTTCCGGCGCTGTGGCTCGCGTCGACGCTTGCGCTCGGCGATCTTGGCGCAGTGATCGGCGGCCCCTCGGCAGCCGGCACCGATGTGACCGGCGCAGTTGCCGAGCAGACTGGCGGTTTCACCGGCTGGGACCTGTTCTGGTGCATGATGATCGGGCTCGTCGTCACGGGCCTGCTGGTGTGGATCACCGAATATTACACCGGGACCAACTACCGCCCGGTGCGCTCGATCGCCAAGGCGTCGGAGACGGGCCATGGCACCAACGTCATCCAGGGGCTCGCGATCAGCCTTGAATCGACGGCGATGCCGACGATCGTCATCTGCGTCGCGATCATCGCGTCGTATTTGCTGGCAGGTCTGATCGGCATTGCGTTCGCGGCAACCGCGATGCTTGCGCTCGCGGGCATGGTCGTCGCGCTCGACGCCTATGGGCCGGTGACCGACAATGCCGGCGGCATTGCCGAAATGGCGGGCATGGAGGACGAGGTCCGTCACCGTACCGACGCCTTGGACGCGGTCGGCAACACCACCAAGGCAGTGACCAAGGGCTATGCGATCGGTTCGGCCGCGCTTGCCGCGCTGGTGCTGTTCGGTGCCTATACGACCGACCTCCAGGAGTTCTCGACCGAGCTCGGCATCGCACCGGGCGGAGTCGATTTCTCGCTGAGCAATCCGTACGTGGTCGTCGGCCTGCTGCTTGGCGCGCTGTTGCCCTATCTGTTCGGGGCGATGGGCATGACCGCGGTCGGCCGTGCGGCCGGCGACGTGGTGATCGACGTGCGTGAGCAGTTCCGCAGCAATCCCGGCATCATGGACGGCACGTCGCGCCCCGATTACGCGCGCACGGTCGATTTGGTGACCAAGGCGGCGATCCGTGAGATGATCGTGCCGTCGCTGCTTCCGGTGCTCGCGCCGATCGCGGTCTACTTCATCATCGCCGCGGTGGCCGGACGCGAGCAGGGCTTCGCCGCGCTTGGCGCGCTGCTGCTCGGCGTGATCGTGTCGGGGCTGTTCGTCGCCATCTCGATGACTTCGGGCGGCGGCGCGTGGGACAATGCCAAGAAGTATATCGAGGACGGCAATCACGGCGGCAAGGGCAGCGAGGCCCACAAGGCCGCGGTGACCGGCGATACCGT
>JASLBJ010000168.1 GCA_030146725.1 Sphingomicrobium sp.
TGCGCTTCGCAGGCTTAGGGAGAGTGAATTGGCTCGGATCATCACTAAAGCGCTTTTTAGCACAGTATCGTCGGGGGCGCTGATCGCGGCCGGCTTCGTCGTTGCAACACCAGCTGCCGCGCAGACGACCGGGAACCCACAGCCGCCGCAGACGACGCCGCAGATCCCGGTGACCCCACAACCGCCGCAGGCCACCGGGACCGCACAGCCGGCGCCAGCCGCCCAAGCTGAAGAGCCGGTGCTGCCGATTGAGGCCGCTCCTGCTCCGACTGACCCAGTGGATGCCGGTGCCGCCGATCCCGATATCGTAGTGACGGGCTTCCGCGCCTCCTTGCAGAACGCGCTGAGCCAGAAGCGCCGCTCGGACCAGATCATCGACGCGATCACCGCCGAAGACATCGCCGACTTCCCGGATGCCAACCTGGCCGAGTCGATCCAGCGGCTGCCTGGAGTCTCGATCGACCGCGACAATGGCGAAGGCCGCTCTGTCACTATCCGCGGCCTTGGTGGCGACTTCCAGATGACCCGGCTCAACGGCGCCGATGCGCTCGCCGTGGCCGGCGGCAGCACGTCCGATGCTGGCGCGAACCGCACCCGCGGCTTCGACTTCAATACCTTTGCCTCCGAGCTGTTCAGCAACATCCGGGTCACCAAGACCACCGCAGCGGTGAACGATGAAGGCTCGCTGGGCGCGATCATCGACCTCACCACCGGCCGTCCGCTTGCTTACCGCGGCAACCGCTACCTACTCGGGCTCGAGGGCGAGTATCGCGAGAATGGCAGCACCTGGAACCCGCGCCTGACGGCTCTCGTCTCGCAGCGGATCGCCGACAATTTCGCGTTGCTTGGCTCAGTTGCCTATCAGGAGCAGCGGCAGCAGATTGACCGCTATAGTCGCGGGATCGGCAGCTTCGAATATCTCTACCGCAACTCGCAGCTGCCGGGCGTTACACCGCCGACCTTCGGCTTCGCGCGGCCGGGCGGCACCGGCCCTACCTTCGGCTCGGATCCGGCTGCCTATGCGGCGCTGACGCCGACGACTATCATTCCGGCGCTTCCGTCCATCAACCGGCAGGACCTATCGTACGACCGTCTCGGCGCTACCGCGACCGCACAGTGGCGCCCCAGCAGCCGCACCGAGGTCGTCGTCGACGGTGTCTATTCGCGTTACCGCCAGGACAGCGTGGTCAGCGGAATCACCACGATTGGTCTCAACCGCAACTTCCCAACCGGCACCGGCGGCGCGAATCCGCGATTCCTCCGGAGCGGCACCGCAGGGGTGCGGCCACTGTATAACGCCGACGGCACGCTTAACGTTAATGGACGCAACGACCGGATCGGCTCGGTGAGCGCCAGCGGTTCCGTCACGCAGGGCCTCTTTCCGAGCTGCCGGCCCAGCATTTCCGAGTGCGGCCAGACTGCCGCGGGCGGCGAACTCATCCCGGGCACTTTCAACAGCTTCAATCCGCGGAACTTCGACACGTTCGATTATTACAATTCGCCGGCCTCGCCAGGGTACATCCCCAGCAGTGACAACCTCGCCGGCTTCGTGCCGCTGCTGGGCCGCACCAATACCAAGGTCCGCGAAGCCAACGTCAACTCGGCTGGCCAGGCGGATTATCTGGTTCTCGATGACGTCGACTGGCGCAGCTCCGCCGATGCGCAATTCGGCAAGACGAACTTCTACCAGGGCACAATGAACGTCACTCACGAGTTTGGCGACAAACTGGCTGCCGAGGGTACCCTCGGCTATTCGCGATCCGAGTTCCGCGGCAGCGGGTTGCTCGCCGAGTTCAATTCGCTGGACCGGGACAACTACGTGTTCGACGAGCGCGATGGCGGACCGATGCCGGTGTTCAGCCCCGGCTTTGATGTCGGTGATCCGAACCAGTGGACCCTCGTCAAGGGGCTCTCCGCAATTCGCTATGTCAACACGTTGGTGGATAATGAGTTCAGGGTCGGCCGCCTGAACTTCGCCTACGAGTTGAACAACGACTTCACCTTGCGCTGGGGCGGCACGCTTAAGCAGTTCGACTTCGTCAGCAATCAAGTCCGCCGCGACCAGGACATCGAGGCGATCAATCCAACGCTGCAGGAATCGGGTTTGGCGATCACCGAACTCGGCCGCACAGTCGGGTTCGGCCAGGGTCTTGACGTGCCGGACGGCACCCCGACGCGGATGTTCGTGCCCGACCTCAACGCATTCATTCGAGAGTTCGGTATCAACTGCAACTGCGTTAACGAGTGGGGCGACTTCACGGCCGTTCCGGACGGGCGCCAGAACAATCAGGTGCGCGAGCGCGACACGTCGGGCTTCCTCCAGCTCGACTACAACGTCGATTTGTTCGGGCGACCGTTGCGCGGCAATGCCGGCGTGCGCGTCGCGCGCACCCAGGTGACCGGCCGCGGCCGCGTCGGGGCGACCGACGGTACCGAAGGCATCCCGGTCGTGGCGCGAAATACCTATTGGGACACGCTTCCCTCGCTGAACGCAAACTGGGAGGCGTCCGATAACTTCCTAGTCCGCTTCGCCGCGTCGAAGACGATCTCACGGCCGCAGTTGTCGGCCCTGACGCCAGGCACGACCTCGTTCCCTAACGTCACCGGCGGCTTGAATTCGGCTGGCGCCGCACCTTCGATCACGGTCGGCAATCCCTATCTGAGCCCGTTCCGCTCGACCAACTTCGATTTAAGCTTCGAGCGCTATTTCGGGCGCAGCGGCCTCATCGGAGTGACGTTCTTCCACAAGAAATTGGCTTCGTTCCCGCAGCAGATCGCGGTTGAAGTGCCGCTCGAATCGGTGTTCGAATCGGCGATCTACGAGCAGCTTCTAGGCAGCTTTACCAACCCGGCGTTCCGCGAGTATATCGAGGGCGGCGGCCTGTTCGCGGTCCGTCAGTTCCGCGATGCACCGGGCGGCACGATCAAGGGCGTCGAGATCAACCTGCAGTCCGACTTCGGCTTCATCTCACCAGCGCTCCGCAGCTTCGGAATCACCGCGAACTACACGCATATCGAGTCGAAGCTGAACTACCTCACCAGCACGGGGCTCAGCACAAGGCGCGATCAGACGACGGGCACGGCAGTGAATACTTTTGCGACCGGGCCGTTCCTCAATACCTCGCCCGATGCCTTCAATGCGACGCTCTACTACGAGGACAAAAAGTTCTCGGCGCGGGTCTCGAGCTCCTATCGCGAGAGATACGTTAACCGTTTCCCACTCGCGGCCGGCACCTGCGCCGTAGGAACGACGACGAACAACGGTGGCCCGTGCAACTCTCCGGTGATCGCGGACTTCGGCTACACCGAGAGTACGCTCAACGTCGACTTTGCGTCGTCCTACAATCTCACCGACTGGATCCGGCTTACCTTTGAGGCGCGCAACCTCACCAGCGAGACGAGCCGGCGGACGATGTACGAAGACAACCCGGTCACCCAGAACTATCAATCAACCGGCCGCGTGTTCACCGCTGGCGCACGCGTCACCTTCTGACACTTCAGGCGGGCGGCGGCTCAGCTCCGGCCGGGGAGCAACTCGAACTCGACGGCGGGCCCCAGGGCCCGCCGTGTACCCGCTGCGCGACGAGGATTGCATGATCTTAAAAACAGCCTTCGGGGTTGCGGCAACGGTCGGGTCCGTAGCAGGCGCGGCACAGATGCCGCCGCAGAAGATTGCTGCGGCGAAGATCGTTCTCGTCGGCGACTCGACGGTCGCGGTCCAGAGCGGATGGGGTCCGAGTTTTTGCACGAAGCGCGTAACCTCGTTCCTGGCCTGCCTGAACCTCGGCCGCGGCGGGCGAAGTTCGGGCAACTACCGTACGGAAGGCTCGTGGGACATCGCGCTCTCTGAGATGAAGCGGGGCCCCTACGAGGAGAGCTACACACTCATCCAGTTCGGCCACAATGACCAGCCGGGGAAGCCCGGCCGCTCGACCGATTTGGCCAAGCAATTTCCGCAGAACCTCCGTCACTATGTTGCCGAGGCGCGGGCAGCGGGCGCGATCCCGGTGCTGGTGACGCCGCTAACCCGCCGGCAGTTTCGTGATGGCCGCCTCATCGACGACCTCGCACCCTGGGCCGAAGCTACGCGGCGAATTGCCACCGAAATGCGTGTGCCGCTTGTCGACCTCCATGCACGGAGCACAGCTGCGGTGCAGGCGATGGCCGCAGTGGCGGCGACTCGGCTTGCGCAGCGCCCGCCATCAGAGGCAGTGCTGAAGGCAGCTGCAACAGGCACGACGATCGCGGCAGCCACGGGGGCACCCGCAGCCGCGGTATCACCCGCCCAGACGAACGCTTTGATGGAGCCGATGGGGGAGGCGAAGCTCGCCTTCGACTATACTCATCTCGGCACCGAGGGCGCGGATTTCTTCAGCGCGATCGTCGTCGATGAGCTTGCGCGCGCAGTGCCGGCGCTTCGCCGCAACCTCATCCCCTAAGCGGACGCCATTTCACGAACATTGCCCGTCGGGTGTAAGCCAGTGCTTCAGCCGAGCTGAGAAGAGGCGGGCTGGCCGCCCGCTTCGCGCCGGGGCCGGTGCTTCCATATTCGGCGAAGCGCGCTTCGCTCGCCTCGAGGTACATTTGCCAGCATGACGTTCGCCCGAGTGACGGTGAGTTTCTCCTCGCAGCGCCCCGTTCCGAGCAGGTTTCGCTAAGGTTCTTCTCGCGGTGAAGCGTCAGCCGGCGCGGCGCCGAGGCTCGCATGCGTTCCGCCGCGGTTGCTTACGCCGGCGTCGAAGGCCGGCGCCGCGGCTAGGCCGGACCGGGCCAGAAGCGCCGCTCCGAGCCGGCGCATACGCCAGGCCGGGAGAGCAGGATCATCTCAGCCGCGCTCCCCGCGTGCGTGCGCCGCCGCGTGCGGCTCCGCCAGCATGTTCAGCCATTCCTCAAGCTCGGTATAACCATCGCGATCGCGATCGGCATTTCCGTCCGCGGCGTTAGCCGGATCGAGCCGCCGCTGCCGCTCCCAGTCATCGGGCATGCCGTCGCCGTCGCTATCCTTCCACGGCGCACCGGGAGCGAGTTCAGGCCACCCGCCGACTTCCCTCTGACTGTCGATGAGCTTACCGGCGCTGGTGCGCACCGTCTCGACCAAGCGCGCGTCGACGCTGTCGCGAACCAGCGAAGCGCCGGCCGCGGCGAGCACGCGCTCGAAGGCGCGCGGCGCCGGATCGCTTGTCACCGCCGGCATCGGCACGGGGCGGCCGAGCCGGTAACCAAGCGCAGTCTCGCCGCTCACCAGACTCCACGGGTCGGCTGGAATGGCGCCGTTCATGCTATTCCCGGCGAAGTACGCCTTCGCCAATGGATTGCGCTCGTCGAAGGCAATTGGCTTTTTCGAGTTCGGCCCCATTTTGTAGGCGTTGTCGACGAAGTTGTAGGAGGCAAGGCTGGCCTTTTCGCCACGGTCGGCATTGTAGCCGGAATAACTGCCACCCCAATTGTAGAAGACGTTGGAGCGGATGTCGTAAAAGGCGCCGAGCGGATCGGCAGACGGCGGCGAATAGTTTCCGGGGCGCGGCATCCGGGCCATGTGGTGAGCCCAGAGGTTGTGATGGAAGCTCATCCTTGCGCCGCGCCCGCCGCGCAGGAGCGAGCCGTAACCATGTTCGCCCTTCGCGTGGAGCGATTTACGAAGTGACTCCGAGATGATCGACCATTGCACGGTCACATCCTGCAGATCGTCCGCCGCCTTCGCGTAGGAGGAGCCGGCCGAGAGCGTCTCGTCTACCGACCAGCTTGCCGAAACATGATCGACGATGATCCGTTTGCCGCTGGTGATGTTGAACGCGTCGCTCTCGATCCCGCCTTCGTCCCCGAGGCGGGAGCGGATGTAGCGCACGATGACGTCGTCGGCGGCGACTTCCAGCAATCGGTCGCGCAGGGTTATGCCGCCGCCGGGCGCGGTCTGGCCGGCGATGGTGACCTGGCCGTTGCGGATAACGAGCGGCTTCCTAAGGAGAATCGTGCCGCCGATGTCGAACACGACGGTGCGCGGCCCGCTCGCCTCGACTGCAGCGCGAAGCGAACCGGGACCGCTATCGTGGAGATTGGTTACCCGCAGAACACGGCCGCCACGGCCGCCACGGGAGAGAGCGCCGGCTCCTTCGGCTCCCGGAAAGGCAACGGGCTGGAGCGCGGAAGCCGCGATCAGGAGACAAAAGATCATCTTCAAAGGGCCTTGTACGTAAAGTTGCGGAAGCGTGTCTCGCCCGTGCCCGCGGAATAGAGGCCCGGACGAAGCATCAGGAAGCCTCCTCGAACATTATGGTGGTAACCCGAGACTTCCATGCCGCGATCAAAACGCTGCCAGGTCCGGCCACCATCGCCGCTCGTATCATAGGTCACGATGTGGCGGTCGTTCGTGACACGCATGCGCATCGACCGGCCGTGCGGGTTCGCTGGCCTGCCGCGCTCGATCCCATACTGGTGGGTGACGAAGCGCTGCTCGTCAAATCCAAGGCCAGCATACAGCCTTTCGTCATAAAAGAGGATGAGACCGGAGACCCCGCCCGGCGCGATCTCAATGTCGCACTCGAAGCGGTAAGCCTGGTCGCCAGCGATCAGCAGCAGCGGCGAGGAATCGCTGGGTGCCTTGCCTTCGCCTTTCAAGATGAGCACGTTGTTTTCGACGCGCGCGCGGCGGCTTTCATTGGCTGCCGGCTTGAAGAAGTTCCACTTGCTGCCGATCCGCAGCCCGGAGAAATCGTCGGAGAGCGGCTGGCCATGGGGAACGGCGCTGCCGCCCCGGGGCTTCCGGATCGGCTGGGAAAGGTCGCCGCCCGTCATCCTGAACCAGCCGTCCGGAGTCCACTCGACCGGATCAAGCAGGGTCTGCCGCCCAAGCGTCCAAAAGCCATTCTCGAAGCCGTGATAGACCGTCCACCAGCTTCCGTCTGGTCCCTCGACTAGAGTCGAATGACCGCGTGACCACCATTTCTCGTCGTTGCTGACGGTGCGCACCAATGGATTGCCAGGATGGTTCTCCCAAGGGCCGTGGATCGAGCGCGAGCGCGCGGCGATCACCATGTGCCCGGTGGGCGGACCCGCGGTGCCGCCAACGGCCGTGATCAGATAGAAATAGTCGCCGCGCCGCGTAATCTTGGGCCCTTCGGGTGAGAAGCCTTCGACGACCCAATCCGCTGGGTACCGCCAGGGATCATAGACATGCTCGGTCCGTCCGATCGTGGAGAGGCCGTCATCGCTGAGTCGGATTCGATCGCCGCCTGACAGGAACAACCAACGTGAGCCGTCCTCCCCAACGGCGTGGCCGGGATCGATGTGGTTGGGGAGCTTAAGGTCGATGGGTTCGCTCCATGGACCCTCGATCCGATCGGCCCAGATTACGTAGCTTGTATTGGGCGAAGCCTTGACGGGCACGTAGAGGAAGTAGCGCCCCTTGTGCCTGATAAGCTCCGGGGCCCAGACCGAACCGATATTCTTGCTGAGCGCCGCCGTGACGGGGCGCCAGTTCACCAGATCCCTCGAGTGCCAGATGACCAGACCCGGATAGGAGTCGAAGGTCGAGAAGGTCATGTAGTAGTTAGCGCCGTCCTTCAGGATCGTTGGATCCGGATGATCGCCCGACATGACTGGGTTGAGGAATGTCCCGTTGCCGAGGTCTGCGACGCGCTGATTATCGAAGCCGCGCCGCCAGCCTGGTTGCTGGGTTGCGGAGAGGGAGCCGGGCACTGAGGCCTCGACGCCCTTACTGTTATGAAGTGCCACTGCGGCAGCGCCCGCAATTGCGGCACCAAAGGTTTCGCGCCTGCTGAAGTCCATGCTTCCTCTCCGACGTCCGATGCGTCTGTCCGAACATGGGGTAACCGGTGTCAGCATTGTCGCACAAGTATTTCTTGGCGACGTTGTCGTTGAACCCACAAGCGTGGGGCAGAAGCTTCAGACCAACGGAGCGTCCCGGCCTTAAGAAGGTGCTAGTGCCGCAAGCAGTTCACCGCCAAGATCGGCGCAATGTTCGAGCACCCCCGTTTGCCGCTCACCAAAATGCTCCAGGTGGCGATCCAAACGCACGATCTTGCTCCGTTCGGTGCAGGAGATGTGTGGGTAGGGAAGTTGGTGAAGCATCGGCCGCTGGAGAAGCCCGAGCCATCGCGCGACGACCGTTCCGTTCGCTCTTGATCGGAGTCCTAATGACAATTGCTGGTGCCGTCGCCACCTATTGGATGGCTTCAGCGGCGGGAGCGGTCTCTGGGCTTGGGCTTGGGCTTGTGACGGCTCGGGCGCTGGTCGGCACTTCGTTAATCTCGATGGCGCGGTTCGGCTTGTTGAGCGCCCGGGCGGGCCGAGCAAATTCCTGTAGAAAACGTAATCGTCTATCTGCCGGTTGCGCGTGAGCACCGCATCCGCTCTCCATCTGTTGAGCCATGCTACCGTGGAGCGACTTTGATGCGCGCTTTTCTGCTTCCGCTTCTGCTTGTCGGTTGCACGGCGCCCGGGCCACTCTCGTCCGCAAGTAGTACGGCGGATCTTGCTCGCGAATTGGACGGACGCGTCGAAGAGGCGCCCGAGGTCTGCGTGAGCACATCTGCTCGCAAGATCTTCGAGCGATCGATTCCCGCACCCTCGTACGGCACAGTCGCGGTACGGTCTGGGTGAACCAGCTGGCGGAGGACTGTCCGGGAATGCGTCCACAAGACAGGGTGATCGTGGAAGCGAACGGCGCGGAATATTGTCGAGGCGACCGGCTGCGCGGTCTCTCTCCCGGAACGACGATCCCAGGCCGATGTGCCCGCTTGGAGACTTCGTACCCCTTAGGCAACGCGTTAGGGTTGCGCACACGGTGGCGCCCCTGCGCGAAAGTAAAAACTCATTAAGGCACAAAACGCCTTCAGCCTTAGCCGGAGGTTCGCAGCACCCAGCCGAAAAGCCTCCGCGAGAAAGCGTGCCGGAACCCTGCTCCGTCGGTGCCGGGCTCTGCTGCTCATGCTATAACTATCCTGAAGAATTCCGCTGGTAACCGGTGTCACGGTGTGACACATTCGAAACTCGATCAAGCCGACGCAGAGTGGCAGACGAGAATAGAGTGCGAGGTGGAGAAGCCATGACATCGATCTTGTGCGGTGCTGCGCGAATAGCAAGGCCGGCCGCATGATTGCGCTCAGCAGGAGGCATGTTCTTGCAGGCGGAGCGGCGCTAGGACTGGTCGGCTGCGGAGAGCGCCAGCGTCAGACCCTGTTCGGGACTGATACGCATCCCAGCGATTATCCAACCGTTCGGGCCTTCCGTCATTTTGGAGATTTGCTCGAGCAGCGAACGGGTGGCCGATTGAAGCTTAACCTCTTCCCCGGCGGGCAACTCGGCGCCGAACGCGACACGCTTGAGATTACCAGCTTCGGAGGCCTCGACTTCAATCGCGTCAACCTCGCGCCGCTCAACTCGATCGAGCCGCTCACGCTAATCCCTTCGCTGCCGTTCCTGTTCGACAACGAGGCGCATCTGAGGCGCGCAATGGATGGGGAGCCGGGCCGAAGGATTCTCGACTCGCTTACGCGCCACGGCCTCATCGGCTTGTGCTTCTACGATTCCGGCGCGCGATCCTTCTACAACACCAAGCGACCGATCCAGCGGCCCGAGGACATGCGCGGACTCAAGGTCCGCGTTCAGAATTCCGACCTTTTTGTTGCGATGATCCGCTCGCTCGGAGCCGACGCCACTCCGATGGATCTGGGTGAGGTCTATCAGGGGCTCGTCCAAGGTGTCGTTGACGGAGCCGAAAATAATTGGCCCTCCTACGAAAGCGGCCGGCACTATGAGGTGGCGCGTTACTACAGCCTCACAAACCACGTGTTGTCGCCCGAAGTCCTACTGATGTCGAAGACGCGCTGGGACAAATTGACGGCGCAGGAGCAAGCGATCGTTCGCTCGAGCGCACAGGATTCGGTTCCCTTCATGCGCAAGCTCTGGGATGCCAGGGTCGCCGAGGCGAAGGCCACCGTCACGGCGTCTGGAGTCAAGGTCAACGAGGTCGAGCCCGAGCCATTCCGCGCCGCCATGCGGCCGGTGTGGGAAACTTTCGTCAAGTCGGCCGACCAGCGCGAGTTGGTCGCCCAAGTCATGGCGATGGGAGGCGTAAATGCTTGATCGGCTGAAGCGGATAAATTCTGCAGCTAGCCTGGGCCTGCTCTACGTCGGTGCGGCGGGGTTGATCCTGATGACCGCCGTGATCGGCTGGCAGGTGTTCGGCCGCTTCGTTCTCAATTCCAGCCCGTCATGGGCCGAACAGCTGGCCTTGCTGTTGATGATCTGGTTCGTCTTCTTTGCGGCCGCCGCCGGCGTTCGCGAGGGGTTCCATATTCGCATCCTTGCGCTCGAGTCGGTGCTGTCGCCGGCTAACCGCTCACGGATGCGGCTTGCGGCGCACCTAGTCGTCGGCGCCAGCGGACTTGCGATAGCGATTTGGGGCGGCGAACTGGTTGCGCGGACGTGGAGCCACGTGATCCCGACGCTCGGCCTTCCGCGCGGCTTCGCCTATCTGCCGCTGCCGCTTTCGGGGCTGCTGATGGCGTTTTTCACGATCGAGCTGATCCTCGAAGACGCCGCCGGCGAGGAACCCGCCGACCAGGAGATGACTCGGTGGAGCTGACAATCCTTCTCCTTACGCTGGTCGTGCTGCTCGCGATTGGCGTTCCGGTCGCCTTTGCCCTGCTCGGTGCGACGATTGCGGCCTTTCTCGCAATCGACATCCCGCTCGTCGTCGTATTCCAGCGGATGGCGGCGGGCATCAGCGTTTTCAACCTGATGGCCATTCCCTTCTTCATCTTCGCAGGGGACCTCATGTACCGCGCCGGGATCGCCAGACGGCTGGTCGAAGTCGCCGAAGCGATGTTCGGCAGAGCGCGGGGCGGGCTCGGCCAGGTTAATGTCGGCGCGTCGATGCTGTTCGGCGCGGTTTCAGGATCTGCAATCGCTAGTGCATCGGCGATGGGATCGACGTTAATCCCGCTGATGAAGGAGAAGCAGTACGATGCCGATTATGCCGTGAACGTCACGGCGACCGCCGCAATTGTCGGCCTGTTGATTCCGCCTTCGCATAATATGATCATTTATGCGGCGGCATCCGGTACCGGGGTGTCGATTGGCGACCTTTTCCTTGCTGGTGTTGTGCCCGGCATACTTACCGGCTTGCTGCTTATGGTCGCGGCATGGGTCGTGGCCGTAAAGCGCGGTTATCCAAAAGGCGAATTCCCGGGATGGCGGCCTTTCATCCGTTCCGCGGTTTACGCTTTCCCGGGGTTGATGACCGCCATAATCATTATGGGTGGCATCCTGAGCGGCATCTTCACGCCGACCGAATCCTCGGCGATCGCCGTGATCTACACGATCCTGATCGGGGCATTTGTCTACCGCACTTTGGGCTGGAGCGAGTTCATGGCGGCCGCGATGCAGTCGGTCAAAACCGCCGCGATGGTGCTGTTGATCATCGCGTCGGCGACGGGCTTCGGCTTCGCCCTGGCAATTCTCGAAGTGCCTGCGGGGCTGGCGAGCCTGATCGGCTTCATCACGGAAAACCCGATCATGATCCTGCTGATCGTCAACGTCATGTTGCTGCTGCTTGGCACCTTCATGGATATGGCGCCGCTGATCGTCATCACGACGCCGATTTTCCTGCCGATCCTTACGCCGCTGGGGATCGATCCGGTGCATTTCGGGATCATCATGATGCTGAACCTCGGCATCGGCCTGGTGACGCCGCCAGTCGGATCGGTGTTGTTCGTGAGTTCCGCAATCGGCGACATCCCGGTTGAGCGGGCGGTGAAGACGATCTGGCCGTTTTACGGCGCGTTGGTAGTGGCACTGCTGTTGATCACCTACATCCCGTGGCTTTCCATGGCGCTGCCGACGTATTTCAAATGAGGAGATTGATCATCAAGAGGACAGCGCTGCTCGCACTTGGTGCAGGACTGGCCGCCTGCGGGCCGTCGGATGCCGGAAGCAACATGGCCGAACCTGCCAAGGTGGCGACCTCAGGGAAGAGCAAGGTGGCTCTCGATCAGGTGCCGGCTGAGGTGCTGCAGACGGCGAGGTCTGCGAGCAGGGGCGTCACGCTGCTGGAGGCCGAATCCGAGACGCGTGAGAACCGGCGCTATTTCGACATTTCCGGAACCTTGCCCGACGGGTCGGAGATTGAGTTCGACATCATGCAAGACGGAGCGGGCTGGCGTGTCGTCGAGACGCAACGCGATATGCCTTTCGCGCAGGTTCCGGGTCCGGTGCGCGCGGCGAGCCATGCAGCCGATGCCAAGTTCACTCCAACGCGTGTCATTGAAAGCGTCCAGCAGGACGGAGTGGCAATATACGAGCTGTTTGGACCCGCAAAGGGCAACCCACAGGGCCGCAAGGTCGAAATCAAGTTTGACGGCAGCAAGGCTGAACTGCTGACGGAGGAGTGGGCGCACTAGGCGCCCGGCTCATTCTGCTTCTGCGGCGATAAGGACGCAGCTCACCGAATAGAGTTCACCGAACATGGCTTCCACAGTCTGGCCAGACTGTGCATCGTGCACCCCTGTCACGGCCCCGCTGGAAATCCACTGCCCAGGCTGGAGCGTGATGCCGCGCTTAGCCATCAGCTCGAACAGGAACCGTGCTGAGCCGATCGCGCCATCAGGAAAGGCGCAGGCGCGGCCGGTGCCGATCTCGACACCGTCGATGCGGGTCGTGACTAACCATTCCTCGAAGCCGCTCGAGCGCCAGCCCTCTATCTCGCGGCCGATTACGAGCCCATTATTGTTGCCGAAATCGGAGATGACGGCGATCGGCCCCAAAACATTGATAGCGCCGAGCGGCGAGCTTGCTAGCTCGATGCCGACATGTACTGCGTCGATCAGGTCCGCCGTTTCTTCAAGGGTGAAGCTGGCCTTGCCGGGTGGCGGTGTAGCGCCGATCCGAAGCAGGAATTCGGCCTCACCGGCGGCGAAACCTTCGGCAAAAGCGGGCATATCCGGGCCGCTGCCGTCTGAGGATGCAGGCTTGCTCATGAAGATTGGACCAGCCAAGCGGTCGGTGCCGAAGCGATCGGAAAGAGGCGGAAGCACTCGGCCCACCTTCCAGCCGATAATCGGCTTGCCCCAACCGGCAATGGCGGCGTCCTGAATGGCATAGGCTTCGTCGAGCGTTCCCGGGAAGTCACCGGGATAATCGGACAGGCCGGTCGCGGCGCGGCGCGCGGAAAGGAAGCGACCGGCGATTTCCGTCGCCT
>JASLBJ010000170.1 GCA_030146725.1 Sphingomicrobium sp.
ACGGTGCGCACGCTCTTCTGGTTCGAGACGCCGCCGAAGATGACGCCGACCGACAGGCGCATGTTCTTGCCGTAGGATTCGGCGCTGGCGGCGATCTGCGAGGCGAGCTCACGTGTCGGCGCAAGCACCAGCATCCGGATCTGGCCCGGCTTGGGGATCCGCTTGGCAGCAGCCAGACGGTCGAGCGAAGGCAGCATGAAGGCTGCGGTCTTGCCGGTGCCCGTCTGCGCGATGCCGAGGAGAT
Organism: Sphingomicrobium sp.; assembly: GCA_030146725.1. Classification (GTDB taxonomy): domain Bacteria; phylum Pseudomonadota; class Alphaproteobacteria; order Sphingomonadales; family Sphingomonadaceae; genus Sphingomicrobium. The sequence goes on from JASLBJ010000170.1 coordinate 245, forward strand.
CGCGGCCGCTGAGCACGGTCGGGATCGCCTGGAGCTGAATCGGCGTCGCGTCGGCGTAATTCTTGGCCGCAAGCGCGTCGAGAAGGGGCTGCGAGAGCCCGAGAGACATGAAAGACATGGGTTTTTGAGTCCGTACAATGGGCTCGGGCGCACGCGATTGTGCGCTCTCGAACCAGGGGTCGAAAAGCGCCCCGCGTGATATGGGAAGCAAAGTGATCGAGACGCGGGCCGGGTTGTCGCTATGACGACTAACCGATCACGCCGCTTGCAAGGCGTCTCGTGCTGCAGTGCAATATAGACGCGAAACCGGATTTGTCCAGTGCCGCGCTAGAGCATGTGCACGGCGCCGCCTTCGACGTGGAAGCGCGAGGCGTTGGCGATGCCGTCGAACAGGACAGATTCTGTGGCCGTCATCCAGATCTGGCCGCGGCCTGCGAGGCGTGCGAACAAAGCGGCGCGGCGGCGGGGGTCGAGGTGGGCGGCAACCTCGTCGAGGAGCAGCAAAGGGGGCGCTCCGCGGCGGCTGGCGACCAGTTCGGCATGGGCGAGGACGAGGCCGAGCAGGAGCGCTTTCTGCTCGCCGGTCGAGCAGCGCGCTGCCGGCTGCTGCTTGGCGCGGTGAGTGACGGCAAGGTCCTGCCGGTGCGGTCCGGCGGTAGCACGGCCCGCAGCGGCGTCGCGGCCGCGGTTGGTGCGGAGGTCGGCGGTGAGGTCGGCATCGGACCAGCCTTCGAGGGCGATGGACGCACGCGCGAACTCGTCCGGCGGGGTGGCGTCCAGCCGCTCCTCGAGCGCGGTCACCGTCCGGGCACGAGCGTCGGCCAAGGCCGCGCCATGCTCGGCCATCCCGGTCTCGAGCGCGGCGAGCCAGGACGGATCGGCGTGCTCGGGTTCGGCGAGCAATTTGTTGCGCGCCCGCATGGCGGCTTCGTAGCGCGCCGCGTGGTGGGCATGGCCGGGCTCGAGCGCGAGCACGAGGCGGTCGAGAAAGCGACGGCGGTCGCCAGCGGTGCCGGCGAACAGGCGGTCCATTGCCGGGGTCAGCCAGACGATCGAGAGCCACTCGGAGAGGGTGTTTACCGAGGCGGGAGCGCCGTTGATGCGCAATTGCCGGCGCTCGGGCGCAGTGGCGAGGGTGCCGGTGCCGATATCGAGCCTGCCGGCCCGGTCGGGCGGTGCAGGATCCTCGTTTCGGCTTGCTGCGGATGGTTCGAGTTGCGCCGCTACTGCGAAGCCCCCCTGCCCCTGCGCTCGCGCCATCTCCGACAGCGGAGCGCCGCGCAGGCCCCGGCCCGGGGCGAGGAGGGAAACGGCTTCGAGGATGTTGGTCTTGCCCGCGCCGTTATCGCCCGAGAGCAGGACGAAGCCGGTCCCCGGCGCAAGCAGCGCCGACGCGTAGGAGCGGAAGTCGGTGAGGGCGAGGCGGGTGACCGGCACGTGGGTCGGCTTAGCGCCTACTGAGGCCGGCGGTCGAGAACCTCGAAGTGGGCGGCGTGGCTGTCGAAGCGGGCAAGCACCGAGCGGGCCGCAGCTGGAACGTGGCTGACGGTGGTGTCCTCGCCGGCGAACGCCTTGATGTGCTCGATGCTGTCGAACCACATAAGGGTGACGAATTCGACTTCGTCACCGAGGTCGCGGCGCATGACGTCGATCTGGCGGAAGCCGGGGATCGCTCGTGCTTCGATGCCGGGGATGACCTCGCCGCGGAGGACGCGTTCGTACGCCTCGGCATTCGCGGGCGTGGTCCAGCCGTGCCACAGGCGGCAGATCATGGTTGGGGACTCACTCGGTTGAGGGCCGGCGCGGAGTTAATCCGCGCCGTCGGTCCTGTCCCGGCTGAGCCGGGCAGGCCGTCCGGTGTTGCCGTCTCTCGCGCAGGCTGCGCTCGCTTTGCTCCGCTTGTCCTGCGCTCGGCGGCTCACACGCGCATCGGCATCAGGACATACAGGGCGTTCGACTTGTCGTTCTCGCGCAGCAGCGTCGGGGCGGCGGCGTCGGCGAGGTGGACTTCGACGGTGTCGCCATCGATCTCGTGGAGGATGTCGAGCAGATAGCGGGCGTTGAAGCCGATCTCCATGCCGTCCGACGCATAGTCGCAGGCGAGCTCTTCGGTCGCGAGGCCGTTTTCGGGGCTGGTGACCGACAAGGTGACCTTGTCGCGGTCGACGCTCATCTTGACCGCACGGGTCTTCTCGCTGGCGATGGTCGAGACGCGATCGACACCCGCGGCGAAGCTCTTCGGGTCGAGCTTGAGCAACTTGTCGTTCGCCGTCGGGATCACCCGATTGTAGTCGGGGAAGGTGCCGTCGATCAGCTTGCTGGTCAGCACTGCGCTGCCAAGACCGAAGCGGACCTTGGTCGGCGACAGCGACACTTCGAGCGTGCCTTCGAGCTCGTCGAGCAGCTTCCTGAGCTCGACCACGCATTTGCGCGGGATGATCACGTCCGGCATTCCGTCCGCCCCGTCGGGCTTGGCAACCGTGACGCGCGCGAGGCGATGGCCGTCGGTGGCCGCAGCCTTGAGCATGTCGTCCGCCACATGGAGGAAGATGCCCATCAGATAGTAGCGCGTCTCCTCGCTCGAGATTGCGAAGCGGGTCTTGTCGATGATCTGGCGAAGCGTCGCCGCGGGAAGCTCGAAGCGGGTCGGAAGCTCGCCTTCGGCAATCACCGGGAAGTCGTCGCGCGGAAGCGTCGACAGATTGAAGCGCGCCCGGCCGGCGACGACCTGCATCTTGCCCTCTGCCGCAGTCAACTCGACCTGCGCACCGTCGGGCAGCTTGCGGACAATGTCGAACAGGGTGTGCGCGGATACGGTGGTCGCGCCCGGCTGGGTGACGTTCGCGGGGACGCTTTCGTCGACCTGCAGGTCGAGATCGGTAGCCATCAGGCGGATCGAGCCGTCCTCGCGCGCTTCGATCAGTACGTTCGACAGGATCGGGATGGTGTTGCGGCGCTCGACCACGGATTGGACATGGCCGAGACTCTTGAGGAGGGTTGCCCGTTCGATCGTTGCCTTCATCGCAGTCCCTGCCCCACTCACGCCACGCGT
>JASLBJ010000270.1 GCA_030146725.1 Sphingomicrobium sp.
CGCGCCCGCCGGCAGCCGCGGGTTCCTGCTCGGCCTGAACGTCGCTCCACGTGATGTCATCGAAGCCCAGTTCGAGCGGCTCGCCCGCCGCCCCATCTCCCACACCGCCGCCCCCCGGCTGCTCGTCAAGCGAAGAGGGCAGGCGAACGTTGCGCTGGCGGGATTGGTTCATGGACCCGAGTTTACCAGCTTTGTCCCACGGCGAAAGCGATTAGAAGGCGTGGCTCGAGGCTGCGTCGGGACGCGGCCGATAGCAGGACAAGGCGGCAGGCTGGACCATGGCGGTTGGTGCTCTCATCGGGGCTTATCAGGAGGACGACACCGGCCTGCTTCGGGCGCTGCTCCCGCTCGCGGGACGGACGGTGATCGAATATCAGGTGCGCTGCGCCGCTGCGGCCGGAGCAGCGCCGATCGTGGTCGTCGTCGAGCGCCGGCCGCCCGCGCTCGTCGAAGCGTTCGAACGGCTCCGCCACGACGGGGTCGCAGTCACCGCGGTCGGCGCCGACGAAGCGGTCGCGCGGTTCGAGACCGGATCCATGGTCCTGCTCGTCGGCGACGGCGTGGTGATGCCGCTCGACTTGCTGATCCAGCTTGCCGACGAGCGCGAACCCGCGATCGCGATCGTTCCCGACGACGAGGCGCACGCCGCGTTCGAGCGGGTCGATTCGGACAGCCGCTGGGCCGGCGTCGCCCTCGTCGAGCGGCAGGTGCTGAGCCTGACGGTCGCGATGCTCGGCGACTGGGACCTGCAGTCGACCCTGCTCCGCGCGACGCTGCAGAACGGTGCGGCTCAAGTGCCGACTTCCCCTGACGCCGAACCGCTGATCGCCGAGCGCCCGGAACAGCTTGCGGGGTTCGAACGCACGATGGTCGCCGGCTCGCGAGTCACCGGCGACGATTGGGCGAGCCGCTTCGTGCTTCAGCCGATCGAGGATTTCGCGACCGGGCGGCTGATGGACAGCCCGGTCCGCCCCGGCTGGCTGATGTGGGCTGCCATCGGGCTCAATCTTGCGGCCGCGATCCTGTGCGTACGCGGCTGGCTGTGGCCGGGCCTTGGCCTGCTGGTCCTTGCATCGCCGCTCGACCTGGTCGCCGTCCGCCTCGCCAAGCTGCGCTTGAAGCCGATTGCACCCGATGCGCTGGTCCGCCGCCTGCTGTGGCCGGCTGCCGGCGCTGTGCTGCTCGCACTTGCGTGGCGGCTGTGGAGCGAAGGCCTCGGCTGGGGTCCGCTGGCGACCGCGATCGGAGCGCTGGCATTTGCCGAGGCCGGCCGGATCGAAGCGCGCGCGGGCGAGACCCCGTGGCGAACCTGGCTGTTCTCGCGCCGCAATGCCGTCCTTGCCGCGGTCCCGCTGGCGCTGGTAACCGGGTGGACGGGGACGGTCATTGCCCTGGCCCTCTACGCCGCCACTTCCTTCTTTCTCGTCCAGCATGCTCGTCATCTCGAGAATTGACGGTTCGTTAACCTTCTTGGGCTAGCCCGGCCCGGTGACGAGAGCGGACGATCCTTTTCGTACATCGGGGGCCGATCGTACACTGGGGGCAGGTCACACACTGGGGGCCGGGGGTACTCTGGGGGCAGGGCGCGCGCTCGCCATCCGCGGGGGGCGGATTGGCGGGCGCGAGGTCTGAATCGGGCACCGTGGCGGGCCGGCTTGACAGCCATGGCCGGCTCGCCGCGGCTGATCCGCAGCTCCTCGCGCTCCAGCGCGAAGCTGGCTCCAACCTTGGCGGACTGCTTGCCCTGCCGGGGATCGCCGAAGTTGCCGGGCTTGCCCGCAAGCTCGGCGTTCCGGTGTCTCGCCCGGCGGTTGCAGCGAGATTCGACCATGACGTCGAGCTTCTGGTCAGTGCCGTTCCCGAAGGCGAGGAGATGGCGCTGTTTCTGGGCGACTGGACTCGCAGACCGGCAGCACCGCCGCGCCTGTCCGCGCTGATCGACGGCGATGGCTCCGTCGTTGCCCCGGAACTCGCCGAATACACCGTCGACGCCGAACTCAGGCTCGAGCGCGTATCGCCAAGTTTCGCGCGACAGCTCGGAACTGCCGCCGAAGCGCTTGCCGGACGCTCGCTGACCCGCGTGCTGCGTCTCGAAGAGGATGCCACGGGCGACATGCCGCTGCTCGCCGGCCTTGCCATGCGCCAGGGCTTCAGCGGCCAGCGGGCCAGCCCGCGGAAGGGTGGCGGCGGCCAGTTGCTGCTCAGCGGCACCGTACGGATCGGCCCGGACGGGGCGTTCGCCGGCTTTGCCGGCCAGGCCCGCGCGACCAGCGAGGACCGTCTGCCCGCAGAGCCGGCTCACTTCGCAATCGATTCGGCGCTCGACGAGGCCTTGCGCTCGCCGCTCGATCATATCATCGAATCAGCCGAGTCGATCGCCGAGCGCTCGCACGGGCCGCTGCGCAGCGACTATGCCGCTTATGCGACCGACATTTCAGCCGCTGCCCGCCACCTGCTATCGGTGATCCGCGCGATGAGCCGCGAGCCCGGCGCGGTGCACCGGCCGATCGATCTCACCGCCCTTGCCGCCGAAGCCACGATCCTCGTCGAAGCCGCTGCCGAAGCGCGCGGCGTCCGCATCATTCTCGAGGCGGATCAGGCGCTTCCGGCAAAAGGCGAAGAACGCGCCGTAATCCAGATCCTGGTCAACCTGATCGGCAATGCGATCCGCCACTCGCCAGGCGGTGGCGCGGTTACGCTGCGCTTCGCTCGCCTTGCCGAGATCGCCTCGGTGACCGTGACCGATCAAGGGCCCGGGATCGATCCCGCCGACCAGCAGCGCATCTTCCGCCGCTTCGAGCGCGCCGATCCCAACGCCGGCGGCACTGGGCTCGGCCTCGCCATCTCACGCCGCCTCGCACGCTCGATGGGCGGCGACATCGGCCTCGAAAGCACCCCCAGCAAGGGCGCGAACTTCAGCCTGAAACTCCCCGCCGCCTGACTTGGCGGGAAAGCATCGGTCCAGCAGCGCCAGTGCTGCGCGTTACTCGCTGTCCAGCAGCGTTAGCGCTGTCCGACCGGCACATAATCCCGGTGCGGCTCGCCGACATAAAGCTGCCGCGGCCGACCGATCTTCTGCTCGGGGTCGGAAATCATCTCGTTCCACTGCGCGACCCAGCCGACCGTTCGCGCAAGCGCGAACAAGGCGGTGAACATCTCGCTCGGGAAGCCGATCGCATTGAGGATCACGCCCGAATAGAAATCGACGTTCGGGTACAGCTTCTTCTCGACGAAATAGTCGTCCTTGAGCGCGATCTGCTCGAGCTCGCGCGCGGTATCGAGCACCGGATCGCTGATCCCCAACTCGTCGAGCACTTCGGCCGCGGTCTGCGCCATGACCTTGGCCCGCGGATCGTAATTCTTGTAGACGCGATGGCCGAAGCCCATCAGCCGGAACGGGTCGTCCTTGTTTTTGGCGCGGGCGATATATTCGGGGATCCGCTCGGGCCGCCCGATCTCGCGCAGCATGTTGAGCGCCGCCTCGTTGGCCCCGCCATGCGCCGGACCCCACAGGCACGCGATTCCCGCCGCGATGCAGGCAAACGGGTTGGCGCCCGACGATCCCGCCAGCCGAACGGTCGAGGTCGACGCGTTCTGCTCATGATCGGCATGGAGGATGAAGATCCGCCGCATCGCCCGCTCGATCACCGGATTGACCTGGTACGGCTCGGCCGGAACCCCGAACGTCATGCGCAGGAAGTTGCCGGTGTAGCTGAGGTCGTTCTGGGGATACATGAACGGCTGGCCGATGGTGTATTTGTAGGCCATCGCCGCGATCGTCGGCATCTTGGCGATCAGCCGGTGCGAGGCGATCATCCGCTGCTTGGGGTCGGTGATGTCGGTGCTGTCGTGGTAGAATGCCGACAGCGCGCCGACCACTCCGCACATCACCGCCATCGGATGAGCATCGCGC
>JASLBJ010000271.1 GCA_030146725.1 Sphingomicrobium sp.
GATCCCGACCACCGAACGGGCATAGGCCGAGCCCATGACCGCGAACTGAACCAGGTTCTGGGCGTCGCATTCGGTGTTCGCGCCGAGGTCGAGCATCACGCAATCCTGCTCGGTCATCGTCGGCAGCAAGGCGGCAAGCGCGGGCCGGTCGATCCCCGGCATCGTGCGCAGCGCAAGCTTGGACATCGCCATCAGGGCGCCGGTATTGCCGGCCGAGACCGCGGCGTCGGCGACGCCTTCCTTCACCGCGTTGATTGCGACCCCCATCGAGGTCGTCCGGGCGCGGCGGATCGCCTGGCTCGGCTTTTCGGTCGAGGCGATCGAATCGGGGGTGTTGACGACCCTGACACCGTCGGTGAGCAAGGCGTGGCGCCCGAGCTCGGCACGGATCAGCGTCTCGTCGCCGTAGAACAGGAAGCGTAAGCCCTTGTCGTGGCGCTTGGCCCGCGCGGCACCGGCGATCATCACCGCCGGCCCGCTGTCACCACCCATTGCATCGACCGCGATTCGGGGGCCTTCATCCATGCTTCAGCCCTGGCCGGAGCCGCAATCAGGCGTCGGTCGAGACGATCTCGCGGCCGTTATAATGGCCGCAGGCGACACACAGATTGTGAGGCAGCTTGAGCTCGCCGCAATTGGTGCACTCCTGGAAGGGCTTGGCGGTCAGCGCGTGATGGCTGCGACGCATGTTGCGCTTCGAGGGCGAGGTTTTTCTTTTGGGGACAGCCATTGCGGCACCTGTGTGAGACTAAACAAAAAAAGCGCCGATCCTCGCCATGTCTGGCGCAGGGCGAACCCTGCGCGGCGGCGGTCGGATCGTCGCGAACCGCGGCTCCTATAGCGAATAGGCGGCCGAGCGCAAGCGGTTGGAGGCGAGAGGTGGAGCAACGAAGCGCTGCGTCCGGTTCCGACCGAAGCCGACGTGAAGCCTAGCCGGCGTCGCTAACGACAGTGCCTTGATGGTAGAGAGCGGTCCATTCGCCATTGAAGCTCCACAGCGTTGCCCGTCGGCTTCGTCGCGAGCCTTGGCTCAGCAGATAGGTCGCAAGATACACTGAGCCACCTAGAGGGCGGCAGCAAAACTCGGTGACGTCCCAAACATCTTCATGAGCGGTGGCGTAGCGCCTCTCCAGACCATCCAGTACATAATCACGATCATAGACGCGGCCTGACGCGCCAACCTCCCAGAAGCCTTCGTCCGTCATGGCCTCGAAGTGCGCGCGGGAGCTTCCAAGTTCTGGCCTGTGGAAGATCGGCTCTCTTGCCTGCAAGGCCTCAGTCGCTTCGCTTTCGATCATGCCCAGACAGCAGCATCCGAGCTGCTAACGGTCAATGCCGGCTCCCACCCGTAACAGGCACCAGGCCTACGCAGCCGCGAGCGCCCGATCGCCGACGAGCGGGTTGGTTGCGCGTTCGTGGGCGAAGGTCGACATCTGGCCGTGGCCGGGGATGAAGGCGGTGTCGCCGCCCATCGGCCACAGCTTGGTGGTGATCGAGGTGACGAGATGCTGGTGATTGCCCTGCGGAAAGTCCCAGCGGCCGATCGAGCCCTGGAACAGCACGTCGCCGACCAGCGCGAGCTTCGAGGCCGGATGGTGGAAGACGATGTGGCCGGGCGTATGGCCGGGCGTGTGCGCGACGTCGAACGTCAGCTCCCCGACCGTCACCTGGTCACCGTCGTCGAGCCAGCGGTCGGGCTCGAACGGCACTCCGGCGATGCCGTAGCGGGCGCCGTCCTGCGCCAGTTGCGCGATCCAGAAGCGGTCGGCCTCGTGCGGCCCCTCGATCGGCACGCCCAGTTCCGCGGCAAGGAGCCCGGCCGAGCCGCAATGGTCGATATGGCCGTGAGTCAGCAGGATCTTTTCAATTGTCACCCCCGCCTGCGCTGCCGCCGCCGTGAGCCGGGGCAGGTCGCCGCCGGGATCCACGAACGCGCCGCGCATCGTCGCGGTGCACCACAGCAGCGTGCAGTTCTGCTGCAGCGGCGTGACCGGGATGATCGCGGCGCGCAGCGGCGGCTCGCTCACTTGCCAGTCTCGGGCGTTGCGGACGCGAGCGTCGCCATCGAAGCCGGCTCGCCAGCCATCGAGCGGGACACGGCTTCGGCGCGGCGCAGTGCGCGCAGGATGTTGCCGCCCGCCAGCTTGGCGAGGTTGGCGTCGCTCCAGCCGCGGCGGATCAACTCGGCGAACAGCAGGGGATAGCCGGCGACGCTTTCGAGCCCGACGACGGTGAAGGGCACGCCGTCGTGGTCACCGCCAAGCCCGACATGATCATAGCCCGCGGTGCGCGCGATATGATCGAGATGATCGGCGACGACGCCGACCGGCACCGGGGGACGCGGATTGGCGGCTTCCCAGCGCTTGAGCCCGTCGGTCACCGCCGCGGCGCTGAACGGCGAATATGCCTTCAGGCGCGTCTCTTCGGAACTGCGGCGGATCGTCCAGTCGCGCACCTCCGGCGAGAGGAAGGCCGGGTAGAAGTTGACCATCACCACGCCGCCGTTTGCCGGCAGCAGGCGGAGCACCGGATCGGGCACGTTGCGGGGATGCGGGTTGAGCGCGAAGGCGTTGGAGTGGGAGAAAATCACCGGCGCGCGGCTCATCGCGATCGCATCGGTCATCGAGTCGGGCGAGACGTGGCTCAGGTCGACGAGCATCCCGAGCCGGTTCATCTCGCCGATCACGACCGCTCCGAACGGCGCGATCCCGCCGTGCCTCGGCTCGTCGGTGGCCGCATCCGCCCACTCGGTCGTCTGGTTGTGGGTCAGCGTCATGTAGCGCACGCCGAGCGCGTGGAACTGGCGCAGCGCGGGAAGCGAGCCGGCAATCTGGCGCCCACCCTCGATCCCGAGCAGCGAGCCGATGCGGCCGGCGCGGTGGATCCGGACCATGTCGTCGGCCGAGGTGGCAAGCTCGAGGTCGCGCGGGTACGCCGCGATCAGCCGCCGCGCGGTGTCGATCTGCTCGAGCGTGAAGCGCAGCGCCTCGTCGCCCACTATGGTGCCGCTGATGTACACCGACCAGAACTGCCCGCCGACACGGCCGGTGCGAAGCCGCGCCATGTCGGTCATGACCGGGCTGGCGAGCGCCTCGCCGCCGCTTGCCAGCCCCTCGATGCGGCTTGCATGGTTCTCGCGCAATTCCCACGGCAGGTCGTTGTGCCCGTCGATCAACGGGGTGCGCTTGAGGATCCGGTCGATCCGCGCCTGGGTGCGGGCGTCGATCGTCTGCGCCTGGGCGGCCGAGGACAGGAACAGCAGCGCGGCGGCAAGATGTGCAAGTTTCATGACCGACGTCTAGGGTCCCCGGAAGAGTCAGGCAATCGCCGGGGGCAATAGGCGCAGGCAATCGCCCAGAGCAATGGCGGGGCTTGCGGACGCGCGCATTGGAGTCGATTAAGGGAGGATGCCCAGCAGCCCTCCCCGCGATCTTGAAGAATCGATGCACTTCGATCCGGAGGACGGCATCGTCGATCTCGACACCCATCTCGACCGGCTCAGGCAGGCGGCGGAAGGGCAGGGCTTCGAGTTCGACCGCCACGCGGCGCGCAACGAGCTTCAGGCCGCGACCTTCGGACGCAAGCGCGCATCGACCGCGCGCCTGCTGCTGTCGCCGACGGGCACGATGGCGATCGAGGTCCGGCAGCTCGACTAGGCGGCCAGCTCGACTAAGCGGCGAGCGGGAAGCGCAGCAGGCGGTCCGAGACCGGCACCAGCGCCGCGGCATTGCTGCCGACCCGGCGCAGGATTTCCGGATGAGCCGCGTCGAGGCCGCCGGTAAGCGAGCCGAACGCCGGGAAAATCAGCTTGGTCGCCGACGCGACGAAGCAGCGGCGAGAGACGTTGCGGCCGCGCAGGCTGAGCCTGAGCTTGGGGTGATAATGGCCCGACATCTCCGGGCGGGTCTCGCCACGCTGCGCTTCGTGGCGAAGGACGATCCCGCCCTCCTCCTGCTCCTCGACCAGCCGGCCGCCGCAAAGATCGGCAAAGCCCGGATCGTGGTTGCCGACGATCCACGTCCAGTCGAGCGCCGCGGTAAGGCCGGTGAGCAGTTCGCGGGCGGCCGCCGGAAGCCGGTCGCAGCCGAAGCGGTCGTGGAAGCTGTCCCCAAGGCACAGCAGCCGCCGCGCCCCGGTCGCCGCGACTTCGGCGGCAAGTGCGGTCAGCGTCGCGTGCGAATCATAGGGCGGCAGGAATTGCCCGCCCGCGGCGAACCAGCTGGCTTTCTCGAGGTGCAGGTCCGCGACCA
>JASLBJ010000144.1 GCA_030146725.1 Sphingomicrobium sp.
TGCTCTACATGGTGCTCGAAGCGGACACGACGTCGATTCCCGCGCTGATGGCGTACGACTTCCCGTTCCAGGCGCAGAAATGGCTGTGGCTGGCCTTTTTCGCGAGCTTCGCGGTCAAAATGCCGATGTGGCCGGTCCACACCTGGCTTCCCGACGCGCACGTCCAGGCGCCGACTGCGGGCTCGGTGATCCTTGCCGGCGTGCTTCTGAAGATGGGCGGCTACGGCTTCATCCGCTTCTCGCTGCCGATGTTCCCCGAAGGCTCGGCGACGTTCGTGCCGTTGGTCTTCATGCTCTCGGGCATTGCGATCGTCTACACCTCGCTTGTCGCGCTGGTGCAGCAGGACATGAAGAAGCTGATCGCTTATTCGTCGGTCGCGCACATGGCGTTCGTGACCTTCGGTCTGTTCGCGTTCAACCGTCAGGGCATCGAAGGGGCGATCATCGTCATGCTCAGCCACGGGCTGGTGTCGGGCGCGCTCTTCCTGTGCGTCGGCGTGGTCTATGACCGGCTGCATACGCGTGAGATTGCGCGCTACGGCGGGGTGTCGAACAACATGCCCGGTTACGCCTTGCTGTTCCTGCTGTTCACGATGGCCAGCGTTGGCCTTCCCGGCACCAGCGGCTTCGTCGGCGAGTTCCTGGCGCTGGTCGGCACCTACCGGATGTCGAGCTGGGCGGCGATCGTCGCCACCACCGGAATCATCCTCGGCGCGGCATACATGCTGCTGCTCTACTGGCGGGTGGCGTTCGGCGCGGCGCGGACCGAGGAGGCCGCGACGATGAAGGACCTGTCCAAGCGTGAGTGGTGGCTGCTCGCCCCGATCGCGGCGGTGGTGCTGTGGATGGGCGTCTATCCCGAAAGCTTCCTGCGGCCGATCCGCGCCGACGTCGGCCGACTGCTCGAGCGGATCGATCGGGCTGCGCCCGCCGGGGACTCGCATCTGACCGCCGGCAGGCCCGCAGCCGCGCCCAGCCATGGCGCAGCCGCTCCTGCTCCGGAGGCGGCGCACTGATGAACGACCTCGTTGCAATCCTCCCCGAGATCATCCTCACGCTCGGCGCGATCGCGCTGATGATGGTCGCCGCGTTCACCGGCCGCCGCGGTGCCGCGATCACCACCTGGGGCGCGGTCGCGCTGCTCGCCGCCGCGACGGTCGCGCTGGTCGGCGCACCGTCGCATGCGGGCCCGGTGTTCGGCGGGCTGATCGCCGCCGACCTGTTCGGTGCGTTCGCCAAGGCGATCATGTTCCCGGCCACCGCCGTCGCGATCATCGCCGGTCACAGCTGGTTCGAGCGCGATTCCGAGCACAGTTCGGAATATCCGGTGCTGATCCTGTTCAGCGCGGTCGGCATGTCGGTGATGGTCTCCGCAACCAATTTGATGACGCTCTACGTCGGGCTCGAACTGCAGAGCCTCGCCGCGTACGTCCTCGCCTCGTATCGCCGCAGCGACGACCGCAGCGCCGAAGCCGGCCTGAAGTATTTCGTCCTCGGCGGGCTTGCCAGCGGCATCCTGCTCTACGGCATCTCGCTGCTCTACGGCTTTACCGGATCGATGGATTTCGACAGCATCGCCGCCGCCTTCGCCGGTGAGGGCGGGGCAGGGATCGGCCTGCTGTTCGGCCTCGTGTTCACGCTCGCGGGCGTGGCGTTCAAGATCAGCGCGGTGCCGTTCCACATGTGGGCACCCGACGTCTACGAAGGCGCGCCGACCCCGGTCACTGCCTTCTTCGCCTCCGCGCCCAAGGTCGCCGCGGTGCTGCTCGGCACGCGGCTGTGCCTCGACGCGCTGGAACCGGCGACCGACGCCTGGCGCCAGATCGTGATCTTCGCCGCGATCGCCTCGATCCTGCTCGGAGCGGTCGCCGCCTACGGCCAGACCAACATCAAGCGGCTGCTTGCTTACTCGTCGATCAACAATGTCGGCTTCGCACTGATCGGCCTTGCTGCCGGCGGAGTCGCGGGTGGATCGTCGGTGTTGTTCTACATGGCGGTCTACATCGTCATGACCATGGGCGCGTTCCTGTGCGTGCTGCGCATGCGCGGCCCAGACGGTGAGCCGATCGAAACCATCGCGAGCCTGTCGGGCATGTCGCAGCGCCGCCCCGGATTTGCCGTCGCGATGGCGATTTTCATGCTCAGCCTCGCCGGCATCCCGCCCTTGCTCGGCTTCTGGCCGAAGGTCGTGGTGTTCATGGCCGCGGTCGACGCCGGCCTCATCGCGCTTGCGGTCGCGGGCGCGGTCGGATCGGTGATCGGCGCCTATTATTACCTGAAGATCGTCAAGATCATGTTCTTCGACGAGGCTGGCCCGGAGATGGCCCGGCTCGACCAGCCGGTCGAACGCGTGCTGATCGCCTTTGCCGCGCTTGCGGTCTCGCCGCTCGGCTATCTCGCCATCGGGCCGCTCGGCCGCATCGCCGACCGCGCCGCCGGGTCGATCCTCTGACCCGCATTCGCATCGTCGAGCGGACCGGCTCGACCAACGCCGATCTGCTCGCCGCATCTGCGTCCGAAGGCGAATGGCTGGTGGCGCTCGAGCAGGAGGCGGGCAGGGGCCGCCATGGCCGTCAGTGGCTCGGCGCACCCGGCAATCTGTTCGCCAGCACCCTGGTCGAGCTCGGGCCCGAGGACCCGCCCGCGCCCTCGCTGTCGCTGGCCGCCGGAGTCGCCCTGATCCGCGCGGTCGAGGCCGCGGCCCCGGCGACCGGCCTGATGCTGAAATGGCCCAACGATTTGATGATCGGCAGCGCCAAGCTCGCCGGCATCCTGCTCGAGCGCAGCGGCAGCCGCATCGTCGCCGGCTTCGGCGCCAACCTCGCGCACGCGCCCGACGTGCCCGGCCGGGAGACCGCAGCCCTCGCTTCGGTCGCCCTGGTCAGCCCGCAAAGCTTCGCGCCGCTGCTCGCCGCCTCGTTCGCGCGGTCGCTGGCGATGTGGCGTGCCGATCCCATCCGGCTGACGACCTTGTGGCTCGAAAGCGCG
>JASLBJ010000310.1 GCA_030146725.1 Sphingomicrobium sp.
GCGGCCACACCTGATCGGGAGCAAGCGTCTCGCCCGACGTGCGATGGGTCAGCGCTTCGCCGAAGCCGCCGCTGTCGAGGTCGAAGTGGATGCTGTGCGCCTCATCGAGCCAGCCGGCGAAGTGCGACACCATGTGCAGCAGGACCTCGTCGCAGTCGCTTATCAGCAGCGGGCGGCTCATCGCTCGAGCTCGTGGCGGGCGGCGACGAGCGCCTCTGGCGACACTCCGACCTGCTCGGCGACGGCCAGCAGGTCGGGCTCATGCGCCTCGAGGAAGCGCAGCAAACCCGCGAGCAGGTCGGGCTCCCCTGCCCTGCGGCGAAGCTCGTCCGTCCCGATTCCGGTCAGGTCGAGAAAGCGCTGGGCCCGCTGGTCGTCCGACAGCGTTGCAGCAAGCGCAGCAAGCGCGATTGCGGCTGGATCGTTTGGCGTCTGAAGCGTCATGACGTACGCTCGGCCGCCCGTGGAGGGAATGCGTGGCCAAGATTCTGATCGTCGAGGACAATGCCCTCAATATCAAACTGTTCTGCGACCTGCTCGCGGCGCACGGCCATCAGCCGCAGGCGGTAACCGACAGCCGCCAGGCGCTCGAGGCCGCGCAGGGCTTTCGGCCCGAACTGGTGATCACCGACATCCAGCTGCCACATGTCAGCGGGCTTGAGCTGATCCGGCTGCTCAAGGGCGATGCCGAGCTGAGCGCGGTGCCGATCATGGCGGTGACCGCTTACTCGGCGCAGGGCGACGAGGAGCGGATCCGCGCCGCGGGGGCGCAGGCCTATGTCAGCAAGCCGATTTCGGTCGTGAAGTTCGTCGAGCAGGTCACCGCCCTGCTGGAGAGCAGCCGGCAGCAACCCGCCATCGCCGAGGCTCACCCCAGCTAGCCGGTTTACTTGATCTTGGCTTCCTTGAAATCGACGTGCTTGCGGACGACCGGGTCGTACTTGCGGAAGCTCATCTTCTCCGTGGTGTTGCGCGGATTCTTCTTCGTGACATAATAGAAGCCGGTGTCGGCGGTGCTGACGAGCTTGATCTTGACGGTTGCCGGCTTGGCCATGGCGCATTCCTGACTGGTGCGATCTGAGTGACAGAACGAAAAAGAGCGGCCCGCGTCCGGTGCCGCTCGACAGGCGGGCTCAATGACCGCGATGGCCGATTCTGTCAAGGCGAGCGCAACTGCCACGCCTGAGTAACGCACTCTTAACCTTGATCAGCCATCCTTGGCTTTCACGGAATCCATTGGCTTCCACGAAGATCAGGAGCGGACGATGGTCAGCGACCCACTAGCGATTGTCCGGACCGAGCTTGGAGCGCGGATCGTCGCGCTGCGCAGCGGCGGCGGGCGGCTGTCGCAGCGCGACCTGCATGGGCGGGTCGACGCAATCCGGGCGATCGCCGCCGCGCATGGGCTCGCGACGCTCGAGGAGGTTGCGCGGTCGTCGGCGCAGCGCGCGCTGCTGCCGGGACACCGCGTCGCCGTGCGATCGTGCCTCGACCATATGGAGACGGCGCTCGACAGCCGGTCCGGCGCCGACTGCACGACGATCCTCGCCGCGCTGGCGGTTCGACTGCACTGAAAGTTCAGCCGTACTGGCGGAAGGCCGCACCGATAGCTTAGCTGCCGGGGCGCATCCACAAGCGCCGCTCGCGCATTGTGAGCGGCATGGACGTCGCCCGGATCGGCTTCTGCTGCGCCTATCTCTCGCCCGACGGCGACGAGGACGAGCAGCGCGCGCTCAACATGCGCCAGCCGACGATCGCCTCGATCGCCAAGGCCCGCGAGGTAGAGGGGGCGGCGCGGCTCGAGGAGGTGATCCGCTTCAACCTCGATACGCTCGACCGGCAGATCGCGCTGGTCGCCGGGCTACCGCCGCTTGAGCGCCTGTTCCGGCTGCTCAGCGGGTTCCTGATCGGCTGGTCGCATCCGGCGCTCGGCAGTGTGTGGACACGAGGGCTGCGCGACGAAGTCGAACGGCGGCTCGGGATGGCGGGAGACGTGGCGCGGCGTGGCGGGGTGCGGCTGTCGATGCATCCGGCACAGCATGCGATTCTCGCGACTCACAATTCGGGCGCGCTCGACAATGCGATCCACGACATCGAGGAGCATGGCGAGATTTTCGCGATGCTCGGGTTTGGCGGCGGCTGGCATCCGCTTGGGGCGAGCGTCAACATTCATGGCGGTGCGAAGAGCGCGGGGGTCGCGGCGATCCGGGCAAGCCTGCCGCGGCTGTCGCAAGCCGCGCGCGACCTGATCACGCTCGAGAATGACGAAAATTCGTTCGGGCTCGACGATCTGCTCGAGATTGCCGACGAGGTCGCGCTGGTCGTCGACTTCCACCATCATTGGGTCAACACGCGTGGGGAATGGCTGCAGCCGGACGATCCCCGCGTTGCACGGGTGATCGCCAGCTGGCGCGGGGTCCGGCCGCTCAGCCATATCTCGGTCAGCCGCGAAGTGCTGCTCGACGGGCATGATCGCGATGTGCTGCCCGACTTTGCGGCGCTCGAGGCGGCGGGGCTCAAGGGCTCGAAGCTGCGCGGGCACAGCGACCGGATGTGGAACCGGGCGGTCAATTCACTGGTCGAGCGGCACCTCGCGTGGACCGACGTCGAGGTCGAGGCCAAGGCCAAGAACCTGGCGAGTGCCGATCTTGC
>JASLBJ010000029.1 GCA_030146725.1 Sphingomicrobium sp.
CCTGTTGCGACATGCGCGTTGCGACATGCGCCGGGCTCGCGCATAGGCGCAGGCCTCATGCGCATTCTCCTGACCAACGACGACGGCATCAACGCGCGCGGCCTTGCGCTGCTCGAGACGATCGCGCGCAGGCTGTCCGACGACGTGTGGGTTGTCGCTCCGGCGGAAGAGCAATCGGGCGCCGGCCATTCGCTTACGCTCACGCAGCCGGTGCGCCTTCGCAGGCACGGCGAGCAGCGTTTTTCGGTCACCGGGACGCCGACCGACTCGGTGATGCTGGCGCTTGCCCATGTGATGAAGGACCAGCCGCCCGACGTGATCCTGTCCGGCATCAACCGCGGCGCCAATCTGGGCGAGGACGTCACTTACTCAGGCACCGTTTCCGCTGCCATGGAAGGGGCGCTCGCCGGTGTCCGGTCGATTGCGCTGAGCCAGGCCTATTCGCGTGAGGGCATGGGCGACACGGTCCCGTTCGCAGCCGCCGAGTCATGGGCGGAACGCGTGCTCGCGCCGCTGCTGCACTTCGATGCGCCGGCGGGAACGCTGCTCAACGTGAACTTCCCTGCCCTGCCCGCCGACGAAGTTCGCGGCGTTCGCGTGTGCCGCCAGGGCATCCGCGATTACGGACGGCTGCGGATCGTCGAGCGCACCGATCCGCGCGGCTACCCCTATTTCTGGTTCGGGCTCGGCCCGATGGTCGAGACACCCGGACATTCGACCGACCTCGAGGCGATCGCCGACGGCTTCGTCTCGGTCACCCCGCTGCACCTCGACCTTACGCACGACCCTTCGCTGATCGCTTTGCGCGGGCAGCTGGAGCGCGCCCCGTAAACAGCTGCGGCCGAATCCGGGCAAGCACCAGCAACACCAGCGGAAGCAGCAGTGTCAGGGCGATGTCCCGCGCGCCCTCGCCATATTGCATCGCCGGCTCGGGCCAGCGCTCGACGCGAAAGTCGTTGATCTCGTTTGCAAGCTCGACCGCAAGCACCACAAGAAAGGGGCGCCAGTCGGCCAGCGACCGGCGCAACAGCCACGCGGCGCCAAGCTGGATCAGCACGCCCGCGATCACATGGAGAGCATCCATGCTGAAACCCGAGGAATGCTCGAGGAACTGCTTGACCTGATACCATCCGACCAGGCCGAAGCCGGGCACGGTCATTGCCGCGCGCTGCGCAGGTACCACGGCAGCGCCTCGGCAATGCCCTCGCCGAGACGGTGCGTCGGAGCGTAACCGAGCAGCGCCCGGCCCTTCGAGATGTCGGCTTCCGAATGCAGGACGTCACCGGCACGAAAATCGGCGAAACGCGGCGGCTTGCCATAATGGACCTGATGCGTGCCGAGCGAGTCGCGCAGGAGCTCGAACAATTGTGCCAATGAGGTCCGTTCGCCGACCGCCACATTGAAGACTTCGCCCTGCACGTCGTCCCCGGCAAACGCGGCGCGCAGATTGGCCTGCACGGCATTGGCGACGTAGCAGAAATCGCGGCTGGTCGAGCCGTCGCCGTTGATCTGGATTTCGTCCCCCGCGATCATCGCCGCGACCCATTTGGGGATCACCGCCGCATAGGCTCCATTGGGGTCCTGGCGTGCACCGAACACGTTGAAGTAGCGAAGGCCGGTCGCTGCAAAGCCATAGCTTCGCGCGTAGACCGACGCATAGATCTCGTCGGCAAGCTTGGTCGCGGCATACGGCGACAGCGGATTGCCGATTCGCTCCTCGCGCTTGGGCAAATTGGGCTCGTCGCCATAGGTCGAGCTCGATGCCGCATAGACGAAGCGGCGAACGCCCGCGCGCCTGGCCGAATCGAGCATGTTGACGAAGCCGGTGACGTTGACGTCGTGCGTCGTAAGCGGATCAACGATCGAGCGCGGCACCGATCCGAGCGCCGCCTGGTGCAGCACATAGTCGGCACCGGCGACCGCCTGGTCGCATGTGTCGCGGTCGCGAATGTCCCCTTCGATCAGTGTGAACCCGGCCCAGCGCTCGGGGCCGACCTTTTCGCGGACCTCATCGAGGTTACTGCGGTGCCCGGTTGCGAAATTGTCGAGCGCAACGACGGTCTGGCCGCCGGCAAGCAGCGCCTCGACCAGGTTCGAGCCGATGAAGCCCCCCGCGCCGGTGACCAGCCAGCGCGCTCTGTCGGCGCCGAGCCGCTGGCTCACGAAATCCGTCTGGTCCTGCTGCATCCTGTCCTGCCTGCTCCGCTACTCGGCCGCGCCTCTTAGCCCGAGGCGGCAGCAAACGGGAAGCGCCAGCGCGTGACCAACCCCGAAGCCCGGGTCAGGGGACCATGCGACCGTCGACGTTGCCCGGCGGCGAATACCGGCAGATCAGATATTCCCAGCGGCCGCTATCGTGGACGGCACAGCCGACGTGGGTCGTGCCCTTCCAGATCAGTTGAGTATAATGTGACACGTCCGACCAATTGCCGGTGCGGCTGACTGCGGGAAACACGCCGGGATTGAACATCGTGCGCTCGGCGACCCAACTTCCGACCATCTGCTCGGGCGAGTACGACCCGCTCGTTCCCATCCACAGATTCTCGCGCTGGCCGGGCCTCGTCTCCCGCGGCGAATGTTGCAGCCGGCCAGCACGGGCGAGCGCCGGACCGTATGAAGCGGCCGCGGCCGCGAGCGCCGGGTCCCATTGCAGCGGCGCGACATTGAGCCGGGCGCGCTCGAGATTATGCGATGCAAGCAGCCGGTCGAAGGTCAGCGACCCGCTCGACACGGCGGCGTTGGCGCTGGTGGCTCCGACGACCAGCAGTGCAGCGCAAAACAGATGACGCATGAAGTGCCCCCCGGGTCCCATCCCAGAGGTCGGCACTGCCATGACACTCCCTAACAAAAGCTGAAGGTTCCCGGTTTATCGACCGTCCGTGCGCATCGGCCGACAGGGCGAGCAGAAGTGGCCAGGCTTCAGGTCAATCGGCTTGGACGGATGTCGTTAACGGCTTCCGGCGCGCTCCAGATACTTCTCCTCGAGCACCGGCAAATCGCCACCGCGCGCAAGATCGACCACCACCTGCGCGTAAAGCAGCCCCTCGCGCCACCGCGGCAGAAGCGCGCGAATCGCCCGCCGGTTGATGTTGCCGCGCAACGGGAACAGCTCGGCCTCGGCCTTTTCCAGGATACCGACGAAGCGCTTGAGCTGGGGCATTGCAGCCTTGGTCGCATAGAAATGTACGCGCTTGGAGATGCCGGCGTGCTCGAACATGTTCATCGCCAGCGCCTGACGAAGGATCACGGCCGGGAACTCGATGCGCTTGTCAAAGCTCTCGAAGTCGGCTGGATCGACCTCGCGGACGCGGCCACCACCGTGAAGATCGACCGCGAAGCCGCTGCGCGTCTCGCCCGATTTCGCCACCAGCAGCACCTCGGCACCCTTGAGCTTGGCAGTCAGCAGCGACGGGACCTTGGCCGAAAGCTGCGTGAAGAACCGCTGCACGGTCTTGAGCGATACGCCGACGCGGGCTTCCTTGACGGCCTGCCGGTCGAGCGACGGCGCGACCCGCTCGCGATAAGCGCGCAGCTTCGCATCCTTGTCGTCGAACCAGTCATGCTCCTGCAGCTGGAAGCCGCTCTCGCTGTCCCATTTGTCGCCGGGAATCATGATCTGCAGCTTGGTGTCGAGCCCGCGCTCACGCGCGAACGCCTCGAAATGATCGCGCACCGCATGGGGTGTCTGGACAAGCGCATTCATCGCGAAAACGTCGTCGTGGAGCAGGCAGCTGTTCGATGCGAACGGGATCGCGAAGCGCGGCTTCACCGCGGCGACAAACAGCGAAAAAGCGCGCAGGTAATGCTCGTTGTCGTCCTCCATCTCGTCAGGGGCATCGAGCAGGTGATAATTGGCCCGGGGGTTGGCCGAGCTGTGGCTGCGGAAGCAGAAGTCGACCTTGGGATAGAGCTTTAGGATCTGCTTGAGCGGGGCACCCGCGAACTTGGCGTCGTTGGCGTTGAGGAGGATCGTCCCCTCGGCCTCGATCACCGCCGCGCTGTCGGTGACGAACGGCGCGAAGTGGAAGCTGCGGATCGCCAGCCCCGGCGCAAGCTCGAGCCGCTCGCCATGCCGCAGCTCGCGCACGTTGGTCATGCCCACGGCCTTGAGGTCGCGGGTCATGCGCTCATAGCGATCGAACGGCACCAGCACCTGTGTATCGGGCGCGAAGCGGCGCAGCGAATCTGCCTGGAAATGATCCCAGTGAAGGTGCGTCAGATAGATGAAGTCAGGCTTGAGGCTGTCGACCAGCGCCGAGGGCACCGGCGGATAGTTCCACCAGCTGCGCCAGTAGGTGCTTCCGAGTACCCACGGATCGCACACCAACTCCTTGCCGGCTGCGCTGACCCGGAGGCCGGCATGAGAAAGCGTCTGAAAATACATTCGGGTCCTCGAACTTGAACAGGCCGGTTGAACAGGCGGGGCGACGGCCACGCGCTTTAGCGGAGCCGTTGCCAACCTGCGCTTAACGCAATTGCCCCGAATCGGCTACGTCCCTGTCCCGCCCGAGGCGCTCGGCCGCCAACAGCAGGCCGAGCAGCAGCCACAGGTGCCGGGCGTCCTCGAACGATCCGCCCATGCCCTGCAGGACGAGCGCGTTAAGCAGCGTCAGCCCGAGGATCGCAACGGTTACTGCAGCAGGACTCCGGCCTGGCAAGGCCCTAGCCGTCAGCCCGACGATCAGGGCAATCAGCCCGCCAAGTCCCGCCAGCCCGACCAGCCCAGCCTGGGCCGCGATGTTGAGCACGACGTTATGCGCATCGGTCAGCGTCTGGAGATTGCCCGACGGATCGGCATAGCGGACCCGCACCGCCGGCTTGCCGATCCCGTGGCCAAGC
>JASLBJ010000052.1 GCA_030146725.1 Sphingomicrobium sp.
GCCGCCGGCAAGGAAGCCGAAGCCGCCAAGCTCGCCGGCGCGGCCCGCACCCGCGTTGCCGAACAGCTCGGCCTGATCGAACAGGGCGCTTTCCGCTTCTGCTGGATCGTCGACTTCCCGATGTTCGAATATGACGAGGACCGCAAACAGGTCGACTTCAGCCACAATCCGTTTTCAATGCCGCAGGGCGGGCTCGAAGCGCTCGAAAGCAAGGACCCGCTCGATATCCTCGCGTGGCAGTACGACATCGTCTGCAACGGGGTGGAGCTCAGCTCCGGCGCGATCCGCAACCACCGCCCGGACATCATGTACAAGGCGTTCGAGATCGCCGGCTATAGTCAGCAGCAGGTCGACGAGAATTTTCCCGGAATGATCGGCGCGTTCAAGTTTGGCGCTCCCCCGCACGGCGGCTCGGCGCCGGGCATCGATCGCATCGTGATGCTCATCGCGGGCGAGCCGAACATCCGCGAGGTGGTGGTCTTCCCGATGAACCAGAAGGCCGAGGACCTCCTCATGAACGCCCCTGCGCCGGTCTCGGCAAGGCAGCTCAAGGAGCTGTCGATCCGGGTGATGGACAGCTGATCGCTAGCGGCCGTCCGGCTTTTCGCTTGCATAAATCGGCACCGTCTTACTTTCACCCAAGATTTACGCCCCCGCTGACGGATAGGTGATCGCCACCACCTCATAGCTCTTCTCGCCTGCCGGGAGCCGCACGACCCGTTCCTCTCCGACCCGGGCCCCGATCAGTGCCCGCGCGATCGGCGCACTCCATCCGATCCGGCCGGCGAGCGTATCGGTCTCGTCGTCGCCGACCAGCGTGACCAGCCGCCGTGCATCATTCTCGTCGGCCAGCTCGACCGTTGCCCCGAACCGCACCTGATCCGTCTCCTGGCGCGCCGGATCGACGACCTTGGCCGCCTTCATCACCTTCGACAGATAGCCGAGCCGCCGGTCGATCTCGCGCAACCGCTTGCGACCGTAGATATAGTCGCCGTTCTCCGAGCGGTCCCCATTGCCGGCCGCCCAGCTGATCGTCTCGACCAGCCGCGGCCGGTCGACCCCGAACAGCGTCTCATATTCGGCGCGAATGCGGGCAAACCCGTCCGGCGTGATCAGCCGCGGCCGATCCCCGGCCACTAGGCCCTCGCTAGTTCAAGCAGGGCGGCTCTTGCCCAGATAGCGCGACACATGGAGCGACGACCCAGCTGGTGGAGCCGGATTCATCGTGTCGTAGACGACGCTGTTCTCGATCACCCGCTGCACATAGCCCTTGGTCTCGGAGAAGGGGATCGCCTCGATCCAGCGCAGCACGTCGGTGCCCGAACGCGGATCACCATAGGCATTGACCCACTTGCGCACATTGCCCGCGCCCGCATTGTAGCTTGCCACCGCAAGCGGCACATTGCCGTTCCATTGCGCGAGCAGCCGCGCATAATAGGCCGAGCCGAGCATCACATTGTAGCTCGGATCAGACGTCAGCCGCCCGGCGTCGTAGCCATAGCCCATCTTGCCCGCCTGCTCGCGCGCGGTGCCCGGCATCAGCTGCATCATGCCGCGCGCACCGGCGTGGCTGACCGCGGTACGATCGAACGAGCTTTCCTGCCGGGTGATCCCGTGGGACACGGCCCAGTTGCGGTTGCCCGGGACGGCAAGCGTCGGATAGGCCTGCCGCACATAATAGGTCGAACCGCTGTTGCGGGCCGCGCGCGCGACCCACACCGACAGGTCCTGGCGCCCGATCTGCTGCCCGAATTCGACCGCCAACGCACGGTCCTGGTCGGTCTTGAGCGATTCGGCGAGCGCCCGCACGAACAGGGTCTGCTCGTCGCGGCGCCCCTGCGATCCGACCAGCCGGGTCGCCTGCGCTAGGCTGTTATAGGCAAATGCCTGCCGGTGTTCCGGCGAGATGACCTGGCTCGCGACAGGGGCCGGCACCGACCGGCCGACCCGCTCGAGCGCAAGCTGTCCGTAGAACAACTCCGGATAGCTCGCGGCCCGCTGGAAATAGAGGCTCGAGTCCGACACGCGCCCGGCGGCGGCGGCGGCCCGCCCCGCCCAGTACAGGCCCTTGGACGCAACCTGGAGCGAGCGCCCGCCGCGCGAGTAACGCTCGAACATGCCCACGGCATCGGCGGGCTGCGACAGACGGTCCATCGCCATCGTTCCGGCAAGCCAGGTCAGGGACGTGTAGTCGTCGCGAATGCCAAGCGGCTTGAGGCTGATGTCGGTCCCCGGAGCGAAGCTGTCGTCGACCTGGCGGGCGATGTTGTACGCCATGCTGTACTGCCGGTCGGCCGCAGCGCCGCGCGCAAGCAGTAGCATCAGCTCGTAAAAGCGCTCTGGATCGGCCGGACGATAGGTAAAATTATGCTGCCGGGCGAACAGCTGCCGAGCCGACGCTTCGAAGCCGTTCTCGCGCAGGTAGCGGGCGCGATCCATCATCAGTCCGGCATCGGTCAGGACCGCCTGCATCAGCGGCTGGTAGCGGCTTTCCGCATCGGGCGAGCGCGCCTGCATCGCAATCCGCGCTCCGAAGGCGGCCGCCCGCTCGGGTGAGACCATCGCCAGGAAGCGATGCGCATCGCGGGCTTTCTTCGCGAACAGCAGTGCATCGACGCGCCGGTCGTGGTCGGCGCGGGTCAGGCTGGCGCCGAACCGCGAGTGCAGCAGCGGCTCGTCGGCTGTGCTCAGGTCCGCCGAAGCCCAGGCCTCGCGTGCTGCGGCCAGCGCCTCGGTGGCGCGGCCGCTGGCACTCAGCGCCTCCGCCAGCCGGGCATAGCCGTTGCCGCTGACCGGCTGCGTGCCGGCGAAGAAGGCCAGCACCGTCGCTGCATTCTCGCCCGGGCGCATTGCCTTTTCGGCATTGCGGCGAAGCGTCGTCTCACCCGGCCAGCCAGGATTGCTGATCAGGAAACGCGCATGATCGCCGAAGCTGTAGCCACTGCTTGCACGCAGCCGCCGCCAGTCGGCGAGCGCCCAATTGACATTGTTCTGGGTCGGCTGGGCCGCGACCGGTTGGTAGGGCTGGGCGGTTGAGTAGGGCTGGGCAGTCGGTGCCTGGGCGGTTGCCGAGGAAACGGTCGCTAGCAGCAGCGGGAGCAGGAAGGCGGATCGTGTCATGCTGGACATCATACACTCCCCCTCCTTATCAGCTACTGAACAAACACGGCCAAGCCCTGAATCAACGTCGTGCGAAGGAAATATGTTCATGTTTTTCGGGTCGATTCCGGCACTTGTCACGCCGTTTGCCGGCGGCCGTGTCGACGAGGACACATTCCGTGAGCTGGTTGACTGGCAGATCGGGGAGGGCAGCAACGCCCTGGTTCCCGTCGGCACCACCGGCGAGAGCGCGACGCTCGAGTTCGACGAGCATTATCGGGTCATTGCGCTGTGCGTCGAGCAGGCGCGCGGCCGGGTGCCGGTGATCGCCGGCTGCGGCTCGAACAACACCGCGGCGGCGATCTCGAACATGCGCGCCGCCCAGCAAGCGGGCGCCGACGCCGCGCTGGTTGTGCTGCCCTATTACAACCGTCCCGGCCAAGCCGGGCTGATCGCCCACTTCCGCGCGCTCGCCGACGCCTGTGACCTGCCGATCATTGTCTATAATGTCCCGGGCCGAACCGTGACCAACATCAGCGTCGAGACGCTTGGCGAGGTCGCCAGCCTGCCCAGCGTCGTCGGAATCAAGGACGCAACGGGGGATCTTGGCCGAGTGACCGCCCAGCGCCTCGCCTGCGGACCGGCCTTTTGCCAGCTGTCCGGCAATGACGAGACCGCGCTGGCGTTCAACGCGATGGGCGGAGTTGGCTGCATCTCGGTCAGCGCCAATGTCGCACCGGGTCTCTGCTCCCAATTTCAAGAAGCCATGCGCGAGGGGCGCTGGGACGAGGCCGTGGAGCTTCAGGACCGGCTTTACCCACTGCACGTGGCCCTGTTCACCGATGCTTCGCCGGGACCCGTGAAGTATGCCATGTCGCGCGTCCGTCCCGCTTTTCGGGCCGAGCTTCGCCTGCCACTCGTCGAGCCGTCGCAAGCCTCCCGCGACGCGGTCGATGCCGCGCTTGCACATGCGGGCCTTGCCTGACTCATGGGCAGGCCGCTTCCACCACAGTTCGAAAAGACCAAGGTCGTCGCCGAGAACCGGCGCGCGCGCTACGATTATTACGTCGAGGAACGGCTTGAGGCCGGGATCCAGCTCGTTGGAACCGAGGTCAAGTCGCTGCGCGTTGGCGAAGGCTCGATCGCTGAGAGCTATGCCACCGTCGACGGCGAGGAGGTGTGGCTGATCAACTCCTCAATCCCCGAGTACAGCCACGGCAACCGCCTCAACCATCA
The DNA here is from genome assembly GCA_030146725.1 of Sphingomicrobium sp. Lineage (GTDB taxonomy): Bacteria > Pseudomonadota > Alphaproteobacteria > Sphingomonadales > Sphingomonadaceae > Sphingomicrobium. The sequence goes on from JASLBJ010000052.1 coordinate 4,336, forward strand.
CCCGCGGCGCCCGCGCAAACTGTTGCTCAAAGGGCGCGAGATCGCCAAATTGCACGGCGCGATCACCCGCCAGGGGCTGACGCTGATACCGCTCTCCATGTACTTCAACTCGAGCGGCCGAGCCAAGATCGAGCTGGCGATCGCCCGGGGCAAGAAGATGCACGACAAGAGGGACTCGGAAAAAGAGCGCGACTGGAAGCGCGAACAGGGGCGGCTGCTGCGGCATGGCTGACGTTGCCGTCCTCGTGCGGCGGTTCATGGCCAAGCATGCGCCGAACCGCGAGGAGATGCTGCGAAGCCGCTGGCTGCGCCCGTTTGGGAAGAGCATCCGGCGTTCGGACCTGTGGCGCTTTACCCGCCGCTCGGTCCCCCGCGGAGTCGCGGTCGGCCTGTTCATCGGCATCTTCGTGATGATCCCGGGCCTGCAGATCGTCGGTGCGGCGCTGGCTTCGGCCCCGGTGCGCGGCAACATCCCGATTGCGGCTGCAATGACCTTCCTGTCCAATCCGGCAACCACGCCGCTGTTCCTGGTCGCAGCGATCGAAGTCGGCAATCGCATCGGCTTCCACGCCGACATGGCCGCCTTCGAGCAGCTTCGTGCAAGCCACGCCGGGCTTGGCGAATGGCTTACCTGGCTGCTCTCGGCGGCTGCTCCGGCGATGGTCTCGGGGCTGGCGATCATCGGCGCAGCCGTGGCGTTTGCCGGATATTGGGTGTCGCTCGTCGGATGGCGCTGGTGGGTTGCGCGCAAGTGGCGGCAGCGTGGACTGGAAACTAACTGATTGAGAAAGGCCGCGCATTCGACGCGGCTCGAGGTTTCTGGAGAGTAGAGAATGATCCGTTTAGGTGTAATCCTCAGTGTAACCACCGCCCTTGCGGCTTGCGCGACCAACCCTGTCGGTGCGCCCCGCAGCGCAGTGCCGATTGCGGCCGACCTGGCCCAGGATGCTCCCGCCGCCGCGCCGGCGCCCAAGCCCGAGATCGGCACCTTCGGCTTCGACACGTCAGGCATGGACCCGACCGTCAAGCCCGGCGACAATTTCTACCAATATGCCAACGGCACCTGGGCGCGCTCGACCGCGATCCCTGCCGACAAGTCCAACTATGGCATGTTCACCAAGCTCGACGACCTGTCGCGCGAGCGCACCCGCGGGATCATCGAGGAGACCGCCAAGGACCCTGCCAACAAGATCGGCGCGGCTTACGCAAGCTTCCTCGACGAAGCGGCCATCGAAGCCAAGGGGCTGGCCCCGTTCCAGCCGTGGCTGAACGAGATCAAGGGGCTTGGCAGCAAAAGCGGCTACCCCGCGCTGATCGCCAAGGCCGACCGGATGGGCATCAGTCATCCGTTTCCCGCCTATGTCGGCGTCGACGACAAGCTGAACACGCAATACGCCTACACGCTGGTGCAAGGCGGGATTGGGCTTCCCGACCGCGACTATTATCTTGGCACCGACGCTCGCATGACCGGCATCCGGGCCAAGTATCTCGATCATCTGACCAAGGTGCTGACCCTTGCCGGCGAGCCCAATGCCGCAGCTCGGGCGAAAGCGATCGTCGACTTCGAGACCGGGGTCGCCCGCGTTCACTGGACCCAGGTCGCGAGCCGCGACGCCACCAAGACGTACAACAAGATGAGCCTGGCCGAACTCCAGCGCCGTGCGCCCGGTTTCGACTTTGGCGCGCTCCTGACCGGCCTTGGAGTGAAGTCCGGCGACCTGCTCGTTGCCCAGCCAAGCGCGATCACCGGGATCGCCGCGCTGATCTCGACCACGCCGCTCGGCGTGCTCAAGGACCAGCTGCTGGTCCGCTCCCTCGACACCTACGCCGCTTATCTTCCGGCCGCCTTCGACCAGGAGGCCTTTGCTTTCTACGGAACGACGCTGTCGGGCACGCCGGAGCGGGAGGCGCGGTGGAAGCGGGGAGTAACCTTCGTGTCCGGAGCCTTGGCGGACGATGTCAGTCGCATCTACGTCCAGCGCTATTTTCCGCCCGAAACCAAGGCGGCAGCCGACGAACTCGTCCGCAACGTCGTCGCAGCGATGGGCCGGCGGATCGACAACCTCAGCTGGATGGCGCCGCAGACCAAGGTCCGGGCCCGCGCCAAGCTCGCCAACTTTACGACAAAGATCGGCTTTCCAGATCAGTGGCGAGACTATTCCGGGCTGGAGATCCGCCGCGACGATCTGGTCGGCAATGCGATCCGCTCGGCCGCTTTCGAGCATGAGGATCAGATCAGCAAGCTCGGCGGGCCGATCCGCAAGTGGGAATGGGGCATGACGCCCATGACCATCAACGCCTACGCCAATTTCGGCATGATGGAGATCGTGTTCCCGGCCGCAATCCTGCAGCCACCGTTCTTCGATCCAAACGCCGATCCGGCGATCAACTATGGCGGCATCGGCGCCGTCATCGGCCATGAGATCAGCCACCACTTTGACGATCAGGGCGCGAAATACGACGAACGCGGCCAGCTTGCCGACTGGTGGACGCCAGCGGACCTCAAGGCGTTCGAAGCGGCGGGCAAGACGCTCGTGTCCCAGTACGACGCTTACGAGATCTTCCCTGGGTCCCGGATCAAGGGCGACTTTACGCTGGGCGAGAACATCGGCGACCTGGCTGGCCTGACGGTCGCGCATGACGCGTACCAGATGTCGCTTGGCGGCCGCGAAGCGCCGGTGCTCGACGGGACGACCGGCGACCAGCGCTTCTATCTCGGCTGGGCACAGGTGTGGCGCCGGAACTACCGCGAGGCGAACCTTCGCCAGCGGCTGATTACCGACCCGCATGCGCCGTCGGAGCAGCGCGCCGCAATCGTCCGCAATCTCGATCCTTGGTACGGGGCGTTCAAGCCGCAGCCCGGAGAGAAACTGTATCTCGCGCCCGCTCAGCGCGTCAGGATCTGGTAGCGGGTGCTGCATCGGCCGCTCTCCGGCGAGGACCTGGCGCCAGTCGCGCCGGCGTGGCGCTGGCTGCTGCCGGGCCTGGCTGGACTAGCGGCATGTTCGCTGGCGTTGCTGTTGTGGATGGCCGGCCATCCATCGCCTGCTGCAGCGTCGCTGGTGGCAGGGGTAGCCGCGGCTGCTGCCCTCTGGCTGGCCGAGACGAAGCGAGCCGCCCCGGCCTTCGTGGAAACGCTCGCACCAACATCCGATTATGCGCTGATCGGAGCGACCCTCGGCCTGTGCCGGGACGCTGCAGCCCTGACCAGCAGCGAAGGCAGCCTGTTGGTCGCCAACAGCGCCTATCGCGAGCGTTTCGGAGCAAAGCCTCCGTCCGGACTCGGCCAGGATAATGAGGCCGGGAAGACGCTTCAGCTCGCGCGGACGATGGCCTGGAGGGACGGGGCCGGCTGTGTGGCCGGGGTCCAGACCATCGCGGGACCTGGGATGGTCGAAGTGGAGCGTGTCGGAACGCTTGGCGATCTGCTGTTATGGCGCTTTCCAGTCCAGGCGGTTGCCAGTCCGGTCACCGCGACCTCACGGCAGCTGACCGGCACGGTCGGCGATCAGCTTGCCGCGGCGGGCGTGCTGGCGGTTGTAGCGGACGGCGAGGGACGCCTGCTGTCGGCCAACCGGAGCTTCGTCGCGCGAGCGATCGAGCCAGGCGAACGCATCGAGACCCAGACCATCGACGCACTGGTCGAGCCCGACAAGGACGGCCAGGTCCGACTTCGCGCCGACGGGGAAACAGCTCGGCCGCTGACGGCGGTGCGCCTGCCGCTGTCTGAGGACCGCGGCGACGAGCTGCTGCTGCTGCTCGAACCGCCGCAGGGTAGGTCGATGGCGGATTCGGCCGATCTCCAGGCGCTGCTCGAAGTCCTGCCGATCGGTTTGGCGCTGGTCGATCGCGACGGCCGCTTCCTGACGATGAACCGCGTCTTCCGTGTCGCGGCCGGGATCAAGGGCTCCACGGCGCCGGTCTACCCCGGCGATCTGGTGGTCAAGGAGGACAAGGCCCCGGTCGCCGATGCGGTGCGCCGGAACGCGCGGGGACCGGCGATGTCCGGCGATCTCGCGGTCCGCCTGGCTCCGGACTCGGCCGAGCCCGTCGCAATGACGATCGCCGGCGTGCGCGGCGTGCGCGATGCGGCAGTCCTGCTGCTGCTCAAGGACAATAGTGAGGAAGCCAAGCTCAAGCGGCAGATCGCCCAGGCGACCAAGATGCAGGTCGTGGGCCAGCTCGCCGGCGGCGTCGCCCATGATTTCAACAATATCCTGACCGCGATCATCGGTCATTGCGATCTGATGCTGATGCGGCACACGCCGGGCGACAGCGATTACGACGACATCCAGCAAATCCGGTCGAACTCGAACCGGGCCGCCGGCCTGACCCGGCAATTGCTTGCCTTCTCGCGCCAGCAGACGCTGCGCCCGCAGGTGCTGCAGCTGCCCGACGTGATCGCGGAGGTGTCGACCCTGCTCAAGCGGCTGCTCGGCGAGACCGTGACCCTCCAGGTCAAGCACGGCCGCTCGCTCGGCCCGGTACGGGCCGATCCGGGGCAGCTTGAGCAGGTGATCGTCAATCTCGCGGTCAACGCCCGCGATGCGATGCCGGAAGGCGGCAAGCTCACCATCCAGACCTATTCGGTGTCGGCCGATGACGTTCGTCGTATGGGCAGCGAGATCCTGCCGATCGCCGACTACACGGCACTCCGTGTCTCCGACACCGGCACCGGCATCCCGTCCAACGTGCTGCCCAAGATTTTCGAGCCCTTTTTCACCACCAAGGAGGTGGGCAAGGGCACCGGGCTCGGCCTGTCGACCGTCTACGGCATCGTCAAGCAGTCGGGCGGCTTCATCTTCGCCGAATCCGAGCCGGGGCAGGGGACGAGCTTCGTCATCTACCTGCCGGTCAACCGCGCCGAAGCTGCGGCGAGCGGTCGCAAGGTCAAGGAGAGCGCCGGTGAGTTGTGGGGCACCGGCACCATTCTTCTCGTCGAAGACGAGGCCACCGTACGGGCCGTTGCCGAACGCGCGCTCACCCGCCACGGATACACCGTCCTGCTCGCCGAGAATGGCGAGGCGGCGCTCGAGATCCTGCAGCGCGAACGCAAGATCGATCTGATGATCTCCGACGTGGTGATGCCGATGATGGATGGGCCGACGACCGCCCGCGAGGCGCGCAAGCTGCTGCCCGACCTGCCGATTCTGTTCATTTCCGGCTATGCAGAGGAGCAATTGCGCCAGTCGATCGATCTCGATCGGGTGGCCTTCCTCGCCAAGCCGTTCTCGGTCCAGAGGCTGGCCGAGGCGACGCGGGACTCCCTGCGCGCGAAATAATTGTTTCGTAACGGTTTCAAAGCCACTAAGCGGACTGCCGTGACAACCTCCCGCTCCATCCTGATCGTCGAAGATGAATCGCTGATTGCGATGATGCTCGAGGATTTCCTCGACTCCATGGGTCATCAGATTGCCGGCACTTGCGAAAGCGTGCCCGAGGCGATGAGCCGGGTCGGCGAGGGCGGCTTCGACGTCGCGATCCTCGACGTGAACCTCAAGGGCGAGCGGATCTGGCCGGTCGCCGACCGCCTGGCCGAGCTTGGAATCCCCTACGTCCTCGCCACCGGCGGCCATATCGAGCCGCCGCCCGAAGCCCATGCCGGCGCTCCGGTGCTTTCGAAGCCGTTCACGATCGACGCGATCGAGCCAGCGCTCGACGAAGCCTTCGCTCGATGATCGATCGTCTCCGCGCTTCGGCGGGGAGGGGATTCCGGCTCCGGCGGTTTCTAATGGGTACGATTCGGCGTTGAGACTGGCGGCATGTGGAAGCTGCTCCTCATCCCGATCCTGCTCTACGGCGCGATTCTGCTGCTGTTGTTCCTGTTCCAAGGCGCGCTGCTGTTTCCCGCCGGCGCTGCGCGCCCATCCTTACAACTGCCGGAATCCGCAGCATCGCTTTCCGTCCGCGCGGGCGATGGGGAGACCCTCCACGGCGTTCACATCCCGCCCGCGGGTGGGGGACCCGGGGACGGGCCGGTCATCCTCGGCTTTGGGGGCAATGCCTGGAACGGCGCCGACGTGGCCGCCTATTTGCACTCCATCTATCCGCTGAACGACGTTGTCGTCTTTCACTACCGCGGTTACCCACCCAGCGGCGGTTCTCCCGCAGCTGCAGCATTCGCGGCGGATGCCCTCGTCGTCCATGCGTCGGTCGAGGCGCTGTTTCCAAAGCGTCC
>JASLBJ010000094.1 GCA_030146725.1 Sphingomicrobium sp.
GCCGCCGTCGCCATAAGCAGGAGCCAGGCTCGCCCGCCGAGAGTCATTTTCAAACCGGCATTTTGCATGACCGCCTCCTCAATTTCCGTTTCGTGCCGAGAGTGGCCTGGCCGAGCCTGCCGGCACGTTCATCAGCCGCCAAATCCCGATCGTCAGCAAGGGTACAATGAAGATCGCAAGCATGACGTAGGCGAAGGCACCGTAGCCCTTGGCGATCAGGTCGATGAGCCCGATCTGGGTTGCCACGATCCCCGAACCGAGCACGATCAGTGCCGACAGGCCGAGAAAGCCGAGCCTTGTGAAAGCGTTGTTGCGGCGCGCCTGATACGCATCGGCCACCCGGTTCGTAATGGCATTGACTCCGCCGACGCCCGTTTCGAGCAATGCTACGAACAGCATCAGGTTGAACATCAAGGTAAGCCAGCCAAGCCCGAGCTGCGCGAGCAGATAGTTCGACGGCAGGGCTTCGTCGCCGATGGCAGGATAGAATGCAATCATCGACAGGAAGAACATCAGCCCGGGAAGCATCGCGAGCGGTCCCGCCAGAAGCCCTGATACGATCGCGTCGCGGCGGCTGCGCTGATGCACCAGAAAGGGCAGCACAGCGATGATTCCGACAACGTTGTAGCTGGCGTAGAGCAGGCCACCGGCGGCCCACCCGTCGGTCTGAGCGCTGCTGGTCAGGCTTGCCGCTGTGCGGTCGCCGAACTGTGACAAAGCGAGAATGACGAACAGCAGGTAAATTGCGTAGAGGAGCAGCGAGGAAAACCGGAACATGCGCTCGACACCGGCGGAGCCGAAGGTGCACACTGCGACGATCGCCGTCATCAGCAAACCGGTCCCGACCCAATTGGGCCAGCCGAGCAGGCTCGCTCCAGTCGCACCTGCGGCGGCCGCAATCACCGCGATGATCAGGACAATCAGCGCCAGGTACGACAGCTCGAACAGGACCCAGAAAGGTCCGAGCAACTCGCGGAAGAAAGTACGGTAGTCATAGCCTCGCACCGCGTGGGCGAAGGCAAAGCTGGCCGCACAGACGACGCTCCAGACCAGCATCGCAAACAGAATACCGTAGAGTGCACCGAGCGGTCCGCTGGGAAAGAAAAACTCGACCAGCTCGCGGCCGGTGGCATAGCCTCCGCCGATCACGACACCCTTGAAGACGAACCCGGGCAGTAGGATGCGCTGAAACCAGCTCGCCGACCGCTTGACGTCGGTGCTCATGCGGACAAGCAGCCGGCGACCAAGGCGGTGAAAGCGGGACCGCCACGCATCGGATCGGCGACTGGCAGGCCGAGCCGCTCGGCTTCATCCGCGCAATGACGCTCTGCGTCGGCAATCGAAAGAGATGCCGTGTTGAGGGCGACGCCGGCGCAGCGAATGTCGGGGTTGGTGCGCGAGCCGAGCCGGACGGTCAGCTCGATGATGTCCTCGATGCTGGCTACTGCAAACTCCTCGTCGCCGAGCAAGCGGGTTCTCGACGGGTCGTGGCAGACGACAAACACGTCGGGCTGGCTGCCGTGGAGCAGCGCCAGCGACACGCCGGCATAAGCGGGATGAAGGATCGAGCCCTGTCCCTCGATGATGTCCCAATGATTCGGCTCCGCTGCCGGACTGAGCATTTCAGCAGCGCCCGCGGCGAAATCCGAAACAACCGAATCCATCGGAATGCCGCTTCCTGCAATCATGATGCCGGTCTGCCCGGTGGCCCGAAAGTCGACGTCGAGCCCACGTTCAGCAAATGCGCGGGTGATGGAAAGCGCAGTGTATTTCTTGCCCAGCGCGCAGTCCGTTCCGACCGTCAGAAGCCGCTTGCCGCTCCGCTTTCTTCCGGTGGCGATCGGGATGACGCTCGGGGGAGTCCTGATGTCGATAAGCTGCCGGCCATGCCGCTCGGAAGCGGTCCGGAGCTCCACGATATCGCCAAGCCTCGCATGCATTCCGCTGATGATGTCCAGACCCTGCTCCAGGGCCTCCACGAGCGCCGGGATCCAGGAGGGTGCGATGAAGCCGCCGGAGTTGGCAACTCCGATCACCAGCGCACGCGCGTCCCGTGCCCGCGCCTCGGCCGGGGTCAGCGTCGGCAGACCCAGGTCAATGCGTGCCGCAGGGAGCGAGTATTGGCCGATGCACATGTCGGGAACCCAGGCGCAAAGACCGAAGGCGGTCTTTGCGAATCCGGGCTCCACGGTGTCACCGAGGAACAGCAGGTAAGGTGACGGGAGCGCCCCCGTCAGCTCTCCTGCTTGCATCGGACGAGTCGAAGTGGTCGCGATCATTGCCACCGATCATAAGCCGGCGGTGAGGCTGAGCCCGATCGTGCGCGGACGGATGATACCCGTATTCATCGCGCCGTCCGGATTGAGCGGGAAGGGACCGAAGACCGTGGTGCCCTCGGTCGACGTCCGGCCGGCGCTGCTGCCGAGATTCTGAACGTAGGCGTCGAGCGAAAACTGGCCGAAGTCGAGCCCGGCGCGAAGATCGATTACACGATAGGAAGGAATCCGGCGCTGTCCCCCGTTCGCTTCCACATAGTCGGCGTCGTAGGTTGCCGTCTGCTTCGACAGATGCCGTGCGGAAGCGCCGACGCTTGCGCCGATACCGCTGCTTAACGGCCAGCTGTAATCCGCATTGAGTGCAGCGCTGAATTTCGGCGTGAAGGGAAGCTGATCGCCTTTAAAACCGGAGATGACTCCGACGATCGGCGGTAAATCTTCAGTCAGTCGGGCATTGGTATAGGCGGCATTGGCGGACAGCGAGAGACCGCCGAAGGGCCGTGCCGTTGCGCTGATTTCGGCACCGTCAACTTGCGCCTTGCTGCCGTTGGTATTGATGTTGAAATCCGACACCGTGGCAACCAGCTGGATGTCGGTCCAGTCGATGTGAAAGACCGCTGCATCGACGGTGAAGCGTCCGTCGGCAGATTGCGCCTTTACGCCTGCCTCATAGCTGATCAGAGAATCTGAATCGTAGGTCCGAACCTCCGGCGGAGCGCCCGGCGGTACCACGTTGGGTCCGCCCGGACGAAAGCCTTTGGCCACTCGGGCGTAGAGCGCCATGTTGTCGTTCACCTCGAACCGTGGAGCAATCGAGTAAGTAAAGACATTTTCGTCGGACTCGGTGGTCGGAAGCTCGGTGAAGCCGCCGACCAGAGCGCCGTCGCTGACCTGCGAGGCAGCCTGGTTGTTGTGGCTGTAGCGGCCACCGAGACCCAGGTCGAAGCGATCAGTGAAGTGGATCGTCACGTCGGCAAATCCGGCGTATTCCTCATAGTCCGAATTCACTTGAGCGAGCCCGAGCAAGGGACTGCCGGTGAGCGGATCGACCGTACCGGGAGCGGCGGCGACGAAATCCTGGCGGATCCGGCCGTCTTCGTTGGTGTAATAAGCGCCGACGAGCCAGTCGAAGCGGTCGTTCTGCGATGACAGGCGAGCCTCCTGGGTGAACTTCTTCGAGTCCGTCGCCTGCGTGAGGAAAAAGTCATTATCCTGCCCGACGATCGTCCCGATCAATGAACTCAGCGCAAATGTGAAGTCAGACCTGAAATCCTGCTTTTGCGTCGAGTAGCTGGTCGAGGAGGTGAGGTCGGCAAAGCCAAGATCCACACCGGCGGTCGCGTTATAGACGCGATATTTGACGTCCGAGAACTCGGGGGCGAACTGCGACTGGCTGCGCCTGCCGTAAAGGCTCTTCAGCGTGTCGGGATCGCTAGCGACGACCGACGGCGCGTCCGCTTCGATATTTTGGGCCAGAGCGGTCAGGCGCAGCGCGACCTGGTCGCTCGGCTTGAACAACAAGGATGCGCGACCGCCGAACGTCCTGCTGTCGTTGATGTCGTCGTCAACGTCCGAGGTTCGAACGGCGCCGAACAGGTCCGGGCCGCTGGTTCCGATCGAGTCGATGAAGCCGCCATATTTGCGGTAGGAACCAGTCGCCCGGAAGGCGAGTGTCTCTGTCAGCGGGGCATTGACGACGAGATTGCCGAAATATCCCATCTCGCCACCGGCGGTCGCCTCGACCCCGGCGCGCCCGCGCGCCGTGAATGCATCGACGGAAGGCTGCTTGGTGATGAACTTGAGGACGCCGCTGAGCGAGCTTGCGCCGTAAATGGTCCCCTGCGGACCGCGCAGCACTTCGATGCGGTCGAGGTCGAACGTGTCGAAGTCGGCGGCCAGGACGGCGCCGTTGACGAGGCCGCTACTCGACCCGAACGGCGTTTCGTCCATGTAGATGCCGACCGTCGAGGCAACACCGCCGGAGTTCACGCCGCGAACGATCAGCCGCCCCTGGCCCGGCGTGCTCTGGTTGAGCTGGAGTCCCGGAACCAGCTTCAGATAATCGGCGAAACCGCTGGCGTTCTGCTGCTCGAGCGTCGCGCCTGTCACGACCGAGATCGATTGCGGGACATCGAGCAGGACCTGGGGACGCTTCTGCGCGGTCACGACGATCTCTGCCGGGTCGGCGTCGGCCGCGCTTTGGTCGGTCTGCGAGGGCGCTTGCCCGGACTGGTCCTGAGCGCTCGCCGGGCTGGCCGTCGCAAAGACCGCAGCGGCCGTCGCGAACAAGGCCATACGCGTGCAAGCATTACTGTTGGTCATTACGATCTTCCTTCTTTGTGCATCTGCCTGCTCCCACCGTCGTCAGGCCACTGGCTGTTTGAAATCTAGACATTGCGAGGCCTCGCGAGGCCTTCGGGAACGTCGGTCAGGTCCTCGTTCCGCATCTCGTCGGAAACCCGCGCGAGCACCCTCTTGGTCGGGCGGTCGAGCAGATAAAGGAGGACCGCGGACACGATCGCGATCGCTGCGAGCAGGATGAAGAAGCTGACGTGGTCCATCCCGCTCCACAGCCTTCCGACCTGGCCGGCCGCGAGGCTCCCGCTGAAGATCGCAAGGTACCAGGCCGCGACCGTGCTCGCGCCGAGCTTGGGCGGGGCCAGCCGGGCGAATATGCCGAGGCCATTGGGCAGGATGTAGAGCTCGCCCAGCGTGAAGATGACGAAGAACGACAGCAGCCACAGCCAATGCGCGGAGCCCTCGCCGCTGACGGCCTCCGCTGCGGCCACCAGCAGGTACGACGCGGCGACCAGCAAGGCTCCGGTCGCCATCTTGTGCATGACCGACAGCTCACGCCCGGCCTGTGCCTGCCGCTTCCAGCGCGCGAGCAGCAACGGGGTGACAAGCATCACCAGCAGCGGGTTAAGCGAGAAGAACATCGCGGCGCCGATCTCGACCCCGGCAATGACCCGATCGACATCGTCGCGCATCCACAGCGCGAACGTGTTCCCGATCTGCTCGTAGGAGCTTCGGAAGACGGTGACCGCAAGGCCGATGCCAAGCAGCAGCAGCACCGTGTCCCGGCCCCGGCGAGACGTCGATCCGGCCGGCAGTACAGGTTGCGCGGCCGACTGGTCAGCGGGCAGGTAACGCTGCCCCCACAGGTAGATGGCGAGCCCGGTGAGCATTCCGACACCGGCCGCGCCGAAGCCGTAGTGCCAGCCGTACATTTCACCCAGAAAGCCGCACACCAGCGGCGCCAAAAAGGCGCCCGCATTCACGCCGACATAATAGACGTTATAGGCCCACGGCCGGCGCGGATCGTCGGCGCTGTAGAGATCGTTGATCTGGCTCGGAAGCGTCGGCAGGAACAGGCCGTTGCCGACCGCGATCGTCGCCAGCGCGAAATAGAATGCCGGTTCCAGGGCCATCATGAAGTGGCCCAGCGCCATGATGCTGGCGCCGATGATCACAGCCCGCCGTTTGCCCAGCCAGCGATCGGCGATGGTGCCGCCGATGATCGGCGTGAAGTAGGCGAACGCCGTGTAGAAGCCGTAGACGCTCGACGCATGCTCCTGCTCGAACAGCAGCGTCGTCGTCATGTAGTAGACGAGCAGGGCGCGCATTCCGAAGTAGGAGAATTGCTCCCACATGTTCGTCAGGAACAGGATAGTCAGCCCGCGCGGCTGGCCGAACCAGGTTGGAGCGTGCTCGCTGTTCACTGCGCCACCGATGCGGCTGATCCCCAGACTTCATCCGGGCACCAGATCGTACCGTCTTCATAGCGAACGGCCGGCGTACGGTCCTCGGCCATGAAGATCGGTCCGTCGAGGTCGACCAGGTCGCAATATTGGCCGACGATGAAGGCCGGGCCCATGGCAAGGCTGGTCCCCGTCATGTTGCCGACCATCACGCCCAGCCCCAGCCGGCGCGCGTCCTCGGCCATCAGCAGCGCTTCGGTAAGACCACCGCACTTGTCGAGCTTGATGTTGAGCACCTGGAACCGGCCAACCAGTCCAGCAACATCGTCGAGACCGAGAGCGCTTTCATCGGCGGCGAGTGGGATCGGGCTTTCATAGCCGGTAAGATCGGCTTCCCTGCCGCGGGCAAGCGGCTGTTCGATCAGTGACACGCGCTGCTCGACCATCGCGTCGACCAGCGAGTCCATCTGGTCGATGGAGAAGCCCTGGTTCGCGTCGACGCCGATCCAGACGTCAGGCCGGGCAGTGCGGATTGCGGCAACGCGCTCGATGTCGAGCTGGAGATCGCCGGTCAGCTTGATCTTGATCGACCTGGCGTGATCGAAGCCGCGCGCGCGCTGTGCCATCTTCGCGGGGTCGTCGGCGCCGATGGTGAAGGTGGTTACCAGTGAGCGTACGCTGTCGAGCCCGGCAAGCCTCCAGGCGGGTCGACCGGCGCGCAACGCCTCCAGTTCCCACATTGCACAGTCTACGGCATTGCGCGCTCCGCCGGCAGGCATGATCGAACGCAGCTGGTCACGGCTCTCGCATTGCTCGATCGCGCCGCGATACTCGTCCAGTTGGGCGGTCATGTTGGCTGCGTTATCGCCCAGATAGTAAGCGCCCGCCGCTTCTCCGCGTCCGCGGTGCGCGCCATCGCTCAGCGTGGCCACCACAAGGTCGGTCGTCTCGAACACGTAACCGGAGATCCGGAAGGGCGCTGCAAGCTTGCGGCTCTCCACCTCGTATCGAAGCTCGACCGCCATCAGTAATTGGTCGAGAAACCGATTAGGTTGTAGTTGATCGCGACGTGCAGGATGGTCGCGGCCGCAATCACCAGCAGGACGCTCCAGACCTTGGCGGTCCAGCGCCAGTTTCCGCGCCACACTGTGTAGGCGTACCACAGCAGCACCAGGAACCCGCCGACGAATGCGACCAGGCCCAGGATGCTAAGCGCCAGGATGATGGCGTCCATGGCGCTGCCGAAGCTCACGTCTGCGAACATCATGGTGATTGCAGCGAACCAGCCGACCAGCACTGCCAGTATGGCTCCGGCAGCGATTCGGCTGAACCGGTATGCCCGCAGGTTGTGTCCGTCGAGCGCCATGGCGGCGCCGAACCGACGGCGAACGATTGCCCGAGTGGGCCAGAAGATCAGCGTCAGCGCCAGGACGGCCAGGCTGGCGTACAGCAACGGCAGCAGCCAGGCCGAGTTGAGGTACCAGGGGACCGGCAACATCACCATGATCGGCGCAAT
>JASLBJ010000145.1 GCA_030146725.1 Sphingomicrobium sp.
GATGCGCAGCGCGAGCCCTTCGGCGATCGCGGTCTTGCCGACGCCGGGCTCGCCGATCAGGACGGGATTGTTCTTGGTCCGGCGGGCGAGCACCTGGATGGTGCGGCGGATTTCCTCGTCGCGGCCGATGACCGGGTCGAGTTTGCCATCGCGCGCGGCCTGGGTGAGGTCGCGGGCGAACTTCTTGAGCGCGTCGTAGCGGTCCTCGGCGCCCTGGGTGTCGGCGGTGCGCCCGCCGCGGACCTTCTCGATCGCCGCGTTGAGACCCTGCGGGGTGACGCCGGCCGTCGCCAGCGCCTTGCCGACGTCGCTGCCCTTGGCGAGTGCCATCGCGAGCAGGATGCGCTCGACGGTGACGAAGCTGTCGTTGGCCTTCTTCGCGACTTCTCCCGCCTGGTCGAGCAGGCGCATCGTGTCGCCGTCGATCCCGGGTGCCGAGGTCGCGCCGCTTCCGGTGACCGCAGGGACCTTGGCGACGAGCGCGTCGGCTTCGCGCTTCGCGGCCTTGCTGTCGCCCCCGGCGGCGTCGATCAGGCCGGCGGCCATGCCTTGTTCGTCGTCGAGCAACGCTTTCAGGAGATGCGCGGGCACGATCCGCTGGTGATGCTCGCGCACCGCAATCGTCTGCGCCGCCTGCAGGAAGCCGCGGGCACGGTCGGTCAGTTTCTCAAGGTCCATCGCTCACCCCTCATCCGAGCCCGGCATATGGTGTTGCTGATGAGCAACACAAGGGCGCTAAGCAGCGGTTAGCGACCGGTCGGCGGCAAGGGTGCGAGCTGGTCGACGGCCGGCGGCTGAGTTGGCTGGAGAGCTGGCTGCGGCTGGGGCTGAGTGACCTGAATGGGGGTTGGTCCGATTGTCTGGGGTACGGGGGTCGCGATGACCGGTGCTGCCGGGGCGGGCAGCGGAGCAAGGCAGGGCGACGCTTCGGGCGTGCCGTTGACACCCCATTTGCGGAACTTCATCGAGTCGATGTGGAAGCGCATGTAGGCGTAAAAGCCGAGGCCGACGTCATAGCCGCTCCCGCGGCGGGCATGAACCGCGCACAGATCCCGCATCATCGTGTCGCGGTTGATCGGGCGCAGCGGGACGAGGTCAACCGCCTGGAAGTGGCGGTGGGCGCTGTCCACTGCGCCGCCGGCACAGCTGTTGAGGTGCAGGTTGCGGTATACCGACACCGGCTCGACCGGGCCGACGGTGGGGATCACGAAGTCGCGGATGTAGCGCAAAGTCTGGACGATCCGCGGCCATTCGCTGGTCGGCGGCACCTCGAACGGTTGCGACCCGCAGCGTTGCCATGACGAAGCGGTGCGCAGCAGCTGCCAGGTCGGCACGACCCCGCCGACGCCCCAGGTCATCAGGTAATTGTTGAAGGCGGTGACCTGGTTGTGGCGCGCCGGTGCGGCGACATACCAGTAGCGGTAGCCGGGCTCGTCCTGCCCGGCGGTGACGTATGCGGCCGCCGGATTCCACATCGGGGCTATCGGCTGCGGCATGGGCTGGGCCGACGCATTGGAGGCCAGCAGGACGACAAGAAGGGCAAGGCTGCGCATCATGCGACCCTTAATCCATGACCGAAGGTTGAAAAGCGCTGAACGGCAGTCCACTGACGAGCCGATGCAAAAGCCCGTCGAAGTCGATCTTCCGCACAGTCTCGGCCGCGACGAAGCGCGCCGCCGGATCGCGGCCAACATCCACAAGCTCGAGGATCATATCCCGGGCGGCACCGGCGACGTGCAATCGCGCTGGGACGGCGATGAGCTGACCCTCGTCGTCCATGCGATGGGTCAATCGGTCGAGGCCAAAATCGCGGTCGACGAGCGGGTCGTACATTGCCGGATGCTGCTGCCCGGCATGCTCGCGATGTTCGCGCGCCCGATCACTGCGATGCTCGAGAAAAAGGGCAAGGACCTGCTGCTCGAAGACAAGCGCTAAGCTTCCCTTGTGCGCGCGCTCAGCTAGCATCCGCCGGAATCTGAAGGAGCGGGAATGCGGCACTTTGCGATCGTCGGCTCGGGACCGGCCGGCTTCTACACCGCCGAGGCGCTGTGCCGGCATTATGGCGACGCGGCCCAGGTCAGCATCATCGATCGTTACCCGGTGCCGTATGGCCTGATCCGCTTCGGGGTCGCCCCCGATCACCAGTCGATCAAGGCGGTGGCCAAGCGCTACGACAAGGTCGTCGACGCCGAGGGCGCGCGGTTCATTGGCAATGTGCTCGTCGGCCGCGACGTACAGATCGCCGAATTGCTCGAAGCGTTCGATGCGGTGATCCTGGCGATCGGAGCGCCGCTCGACCGCAAGCTGGGGATTGCCGGGGAGGAGTTGCCTGGCGTGATCGGCTCCGCCGCGTTCGTCGGCTGGTACAACGGCCATCCGGACTTCGCCGATCTTGCTCCGCCGCTCGGAGGGGCGCACGCCGCGGTCATCGGCAATGGCAATGTCGCGCTCGACGTCGCGCGGATCCTGTCCAAGACGCGGGCCGAACTGACCGGATCGGACATCGTCGGCCATGCGCTCGATGCACTCGAGGCATCGGCGATCCGCACCATCACGGTGCTTGGACGGCGCGGACCGCACCAGCTCGCGATGACTCCCAAGGAGCTTGGCGAGCTTGGGCATCTCGAAGCCGCGGCGCCGATGGTCAGCACCGACGATCTTCCGCCGCTCGAGGCCGATCAGGCGCTCGATCCCGGGCTGCGCAAGTCGGTTGCTCACCTGCGCAACTTTGCCGAGCGTGCCGGCGACAAACCCAAGCGGATCGAGTTCGACTTCTTCGCCAAGCCGCTGCGGATCGAAGGGGACACAAGCGCCGATCGCCTGATCGTCGAGCGGACCAGGCTCGATCCGAGCGGTGCAGCTCTCGGCACCGGTGAAATCTATCAGGTGCCCGCGTCGCTGGTGATCAGCTGCATTGGTTACCAGACACCGCCGCTGGAAGGCGTGGCGTACGACACCGCCGGCGGTCGCTTCGCCAATACCGGGGGTCGGATTTCCGAGCGGCTTTATTGCGTCGGCTGGGCGCGCCGCGGTCCGACGGGAACGATCGGTACCAATCGGCCCGACGGCTATGAGGTTGCCGAACAGATCGCGGCCGAGCTGCCGGCCGATGGTGAAAGCGGACGAGGCGGCGCGGGCGCGCTTGGGCAGATGCTGGCCGAGCGGGGGATCACGCCGACCGACTTCGCCGACTGGCGGCGGATCGAAGCTGCCGAAACTGCAGCGGCTCGCGCGGGCAATCCGCGCGAGAAGATGGTCCGGCCCGACCAGTGGATTGAAGTGCTCGGGCGTTAGCATCGCTGGGGCAGGCCGAGCCCAAGCATGTTCTCGAAGCCGGATGCAGCCGGCGGGATTGCCGCGCAGTCCAGCGACCTTCCTGGCGGCTTGCGCATACCGTGAGAAGGAGCCTGCACCACGCTTGCGCATCGGCAAGGCCACAGCTAGGACACGCGCGCCTTGGCCCTGCGCGTTCTCGTGCGGGTCCGGTCGGGGAGTAGCTCAGCCTGGTAGAGCACTGTCTTCGGGAGGCAGGGGCCGGAGGTTCGAATCCTCTCTCCCCGACCAACTTTCGCGTCGTTTCTCAAGGTTTGACGCAGTCTTGCCGCAGCGGGGGCTATTGCCCTGCGAGGGCCTCTGGCGCACAGCGCGACCCTTACGCACGTGTTGGAGCAAGTCCATGACCTCTCGGCTCATTTCCTCGATCTGCGGCCTTGCCCTGCTTGCGCTCGTCTCACCGGCAACGGCAGCGCAGAGTGACAATTCGCGCCAGCAGCCGACGTCCAGGCACCAGGCTCAGCTTGTGAAAGCGGTGGCTGATCCGCGCCGGACGCCTGCCAACAAGGAGCGCGACCGCTTTCGCAATCCGACCGAGACGCTGAGCTTCTTCGGGGTCGAGCCTGACGACACGGTGGTCGAGATCTGGCCGGGCAAAGGCTGGTACACCGAAATCCTCGCGCCCTATCTGTCCGCCGGCGGCGGCACGTTGCTGCTTGCCACGCCGAACGGGCAGCTTGGGCCGGTCGCGGAGTTCCGGCAGGCCCATCCGGCGCTTTACAAG
>JASLBJ010000252.1 GCA_030146725.1 Sphingomicrobium sp.
TCCGGCGCGGGCAGCTGCTCCTGATGGCGCACCCGCTCGCCCAGCCCTCCGAGGCGCTGGTCGAGCTTGACCGCTGGGTTCGCGAGGGCGGACGCCTGCTGCTGCTTGCCGACCCGGCGCTCGAGTGGGAGAGCGAGCGTCCGCTAGGCGACGCGCTGCGCCCGCCGCCGGCGTTCGCCGACACCGGGCTGCTCAGCCACTGGGGCCTGCGCCTCGACGCCCCCGACGAGCGCGGCCCGAGGCAGCTGGAGCTCGGCGGCCGCGCTGTCCTGACCGGCTCACCCGGTTCGCTGCATGGCGGCTGCGTGATGAGCAGCGACCGTCTGGTGGCGCGCTGCACGATCGAAAAGGGCCGGGTGACCGTGGTCGCTGACGCGGACTTCCTGAACGTTGAGGGACCCGGAGCGCTCGATGGCCCGACCGGGAATAATCTCGACGCGCTGCTCGAAGAGCTTGCCAGGCTGGAGCCCCGGTGATTCGGGCTGTGCGGCTGCCAACAGGCTTATCCACAGGATCATTCCCGCAGAACAGAGGTGGAACAGGCCCAGCTCGTCCCATGAAAAACTCCAGCATTTCCGCCGCTGGCCCATGATTTCCCGTAAAATGGTATCAAATGCCATTGTTTCCCCAACGCGCTTGAGTTACCAACAATAGCTGTAGCGCGGGGCTGACCCACTTGTTGGATGTCGCCGCGGGCGGCGCGGTCACCCCGCGTTCCCGCGACGGGGAAGCTGCGCGCTGCGAACGGGGAGTTCGTTGGTGGCGCTTGAGCATCTGTTCCAGGGCAGCGCGCTGAACGCGGTGGACGCAAAAGGCCGCGTTTCCATCCCCGCATTCCTGCGCACCGTCATCGAACGCCGCGGCGACGCCAAGTCGATCGTGCTCGCCAAGCACGAGGCCTTCCCCTGCCTCAGCGGCTACGACCCCGCCTACTCAGCCCTCAAGCACAGCAAGATCGAGCGCCTGTTCGAGAAGCAGGAGGGCGACCCCGAATTCGCCCTCGAATATCAGCAGCGCAACCTGATGGCCTTCGCCGCCACCGAGGAAGTGCCCTACGACAGCTCCGGCCGGATCGTGATGCCGCCGATGATGCGCCGCAAGGGCAAGATCGAGGACCTCGCCCTGTTCCTTGGTACCGGCGAGACGTTCCAGGTGTGGAACCCGGCGGTGCTGCTGGCCGACAAGACCATTCCCGAGGACCTCAAGGACATCGTCCGCTACCGGCTCGAAGAGCGGGGCGTCGGCGCATGAGCGCCGCCTTGCTCCGCATGAGCGCCGCATGAGCGCCGCCTTGCTCCGAATGAGCGCCGCATGATCGTTCAATCGCGCCATACGCCGGTACTGATCGGCGAAGTCGTCGATGCGCTCGCTATTGCCACTGGCGAGACGCATGTCGACGGAACCTTCGGAGCGGGCGGCTACACGCGCGCCATGCTCGGGGCGGGGGCGGGACGAGTGATTGCCTTCGACCGCGATCCGGATGCGATCGCGGCCGGAGCGTCGCTCGTCCCGAATGCTCTCGCCGGAGAGGGGCAACTCACGCTGATCGAGGACCGCTTCAGCCAGATGGACCGAGTCCTTGCCGACCGCGGCATCGCGCCCGTCGACGGCATCGCGCTCGATATCGGGGTTAGCTCGATGCAGATCGACCAGGCCGAGCGCGGCTTCTCGTTCCAGGCCGACGGCCCGCTCGACATGCGCATGTCGAAGTCGGGCACGACCGCCGCCGAGTTCCTCAACGAGGCCGAGGAAGCGGACATCGCGCACGTCCTCAAGACTTATGGCGAGGAGCCGCGCGCTCGCTCGGTCGCCCGCGCGATCGTCGCTGCCCGGCCGTTGTCACGCACGTCCGAACTGGCGGCCGTCGTCCGCCGCGCCGCGGGCTTCCGTCCGGGCCAGAAGAGCGATCCCGCGACCCGCACCTTCCAGGCCATCCGCATTCATCTCAACGCCGAACTCGACGAGCTCGAGCAGGGTCTTGCCGCTGCCGAGCGCTCGCTCAAGGCCGGCGGCCGCCTTGCCGTGGTCACCTTCCACAGCCTCGAGGATCGCATCGTAAAACGCTTCTTCCGGGAAAGAAGCGGAGGAACGCCGTCCGGCTCGCGTCACCGACCTGAGCTTGTCGATCCGGAGGAGCCAAGCTTCGCCCGGGTCGCCAAGCCAGTATCCCCGTCGGAGCGCGAGCTGGCGGCAAACCCGCGAGCGCGCTCGGCGCGGCTGCGCAGTGCGGTGCGGACGGCAGCACCGCCACGAATTTCATCCAAGGAGCAAATGAGATGAGCGTCGGGAGCTTTCGCTCTGTGTTCATGGTCGCCAGTTGCGCCGGTGCGGCGCTTGGCTGCTACCTAGTCTCGCTGCGGGTCGCGTCGGAACGCGCCGCGCTCGAGCAGGTCGAACAGGAGATCGTCCTCGCCCAGCGCGACATCCGGGTCCTCCAGACCGAGATCGGGACCCGCGGCCGCCTGGCCCAGCTCGAGCGGTGGAACGTCAAGGTGCTGGCCCTGTCGGCGCCGTCCGCCGACCAGTTCGTCAACGGCGGTTTTGAACTCGCACGGATGGTCGCCCCGCAGCGCAAGGTCGATATCGAGGCTCCGGTGGTGCTTGCATCGGGCGATGCCAACGCAGCCCGGCCCGTCGTCCAGGGCGCGCCCGGGCAGACTTCGCCCGACGCCGACCAGGGCGTTTCGGCACGCGAGCTGATGCAGGTCGCAAGCCTCAAGAGCGGTCCCGTGCGGCCGTCGGCAGCGAAGCCTGCTCCGAGCAACGCCGCCTCGACCAAGCCTTCCTCGAGCAAGCCTGCCCCGACCAAGGCTGCCGGAGCCGACGCCACCAAGCCGAGGCCGGCAAGCTCCACCGTCGCGGCCAAGACGCCGGCGACCAAGACCAGCGCATCGGTGGCAACGAAGACGGCCTCCACGGCAACCAGGACCACCGCCTCCACCCGGCCGGTGACCAAGGCTGCTGCGAGCCCCAGGCCCGCACCTGCTGCAGCACCGACGCAAGCGGAGCCCGAACCGGCCGACGGCGCGGCCGAGGCCAGCACGACCGCGCAATGAACGCGCCGACCGCCGACTTCGTCGCCCAGCGGCCGGAGCGGCTCCGCCTCGTCGGTCAGCGCCGCCAGATCCTGGCAGTGATGCACCAGCGGCTGATGTTCGGAATGCTCGTCTACGCGGGCGTGATTGCGATCATCACGCTGCGCATCCTCTATCTCGCGGCGTTCGGCGATCATGCCGGGCGCAAGACCGCGATCACCGCTCTGGTGCCCGACCGCGGCGACATCGTCGACCGCGACGGCCAGCCGCTTGCGCGCACGATCGACGCCTGGACCATCGGCCTTCACCCGGCCAAGGTCATCGGCAGCAAGCTCGAGCTTGCACGGCATCTTGCCCGCCTGCTGCCGGAGCGCGACGAGGCGACCTATTTCGCCATGCTCCGCTCGGGCAAGCGCTTCTATTACCTGCGCCGCCGGGCGCCTCCGGGACTGGTCGAAGCACTCAATGCGCTGGGCGAACCGGGGGTCGCGATCGACCGCGAGCCCGACCGGCTCTACCCGCAGACCACCCTTGGCGCCCACGTCATCGGCTTCACCGACACCGACGGCCGCGGCACCGCCGGGATGGAACGCGCGTTCGACGAGCGGCTGTCGGACAAGGCTACGCGCGGCGAGCCGCTGACCTTGTCGATCTCGAGCCGGCTCCAGCAGGCGCTCGAGCATGAGTTGATGGCGGCCATGAGCACGTATTCGGCGATCGGCGCGGCCGGCATCGTGATGGACATCCACACCAGCGAAGTGCTGGCGATGACCTCGCTGCCGCAGCTCAACCCCAATGCCGCCGGCCAGGGCTCGGCCGAGGCGCGCTTCAACCGCGCGACGCTCGGCGTCTACGAGCTCGGCTCGACCTACAAACCGTTCACCGTCGCCATGGGTTTCGACGCCGGCACCATCAAGTCGATGGGCAAGATGTACCCATGCCCCGGCGGGTTGCCGGTCGGTCGCCACACGATTACCGACACGCACCCGTTCAACCGCCCCTGTTCGGTCGCCGAGATCATGAAGGAGAGCTCGAACATCGGCACCGCGCAGATCGCGGCTGAAGTCGGCGCGACACGGCAAAAGGAATTTCTTCGCAAGATGGGCTTCCTCGACCCGGTCGGGATCGAGCTTCGCGAGAAGGGCCGAACGCTCACTCCGGGATCCAACTGGAGCGAAGTCGCGACGATGACCGTCGGCTTCGGCCACGGCATCGCGGTCACTCCGCTGCATCTTGCAAGCGGCTATGCGACCTTGTTCAACGGCGGAGTCTTCCGCCCCGCGACGCTGCTCAAGGTCGACTCGCAGCACCCCGCGGCGCCGGGCCGCCGGGTGTTCACCGAGGACACCAGCTACAAGATGCGCTCGCTGATGCGGCTCGTCGTCACGCATGGCACGGGCAAGAAGGCCGATGCGCCCGGATACCGGGTTGGCGGCAAGACCGGATCGGCCGAGAAGTACCACGATCGCTCGCTGCTGGTGACCACCTTTGCCGGCGTTTTCCCGATGGACGAACCGCGCTATGTGATCGTCGCCATGCTCGACGAGCCCAAGGGGACCAAGGACACCTACGGCTTCCGCACCGCCGGCTGGAACGTCGCGCCGGTGATCGGCAAGACGGTCAGCCGGATCGCCCCGATGCTCGGCGTCCGGCCCGACAAGGTGCGCGACGCCAATCTCGCCGAAGTGCTGCCGTTCGTCAGAAAAGACGAGCGCTGATCGCCGTGCGCCTGCGCGAGCTTGCCGGCGTCGACAGCGACTCCGAAGTGACCGGCTTTGCACTCGACCATCGCAAGGTCGTCGCCGGCAGCATCTTCGGCGCGTTCCAGGGCGCAGCGTTCAACGGCGAGGATTTCGTGCCGTTGGCGATCGAGCGCGGCGCGGTCGCCGTGGTCGCCCGGCCCGATGCCGCGGTCAGCGGTGCGCCGCATCTTGCCGACGACCAGCCGCGCCGCCGCTTCGCAAGCCTCGCCGCGCGCTTCCACGGCCCCTATCCCGAGGTCGCGGTCGCGGTCACCGGGACCAACGGCAAGACGTCGACGGTCGAGATGGCCCGCCAGATGTGGCGCATGGTCGGCCACCGCTCGGCGTCGATCGGAACGCTTGGCGTGACCACCGCCGACGACCAGGTCAAGACCGGCCTGACCACGCCGGACATCGTCACTTTCCTCGCGAACATGGCCGGGCTCAAGCGCATGGGCATCAGCCATGTCGCCTATGAGGCGTCGAGCCACGG